>NZ_BACZ01000585.1 GCF_000333375.1 Curtobacterium sp. B18 | reverse complement strand
AACGCCGACGTGTACGACAGGTAGGCCGGGGTCAGCGTGGTGTTCGCCGGGCCACCCTGAGTGCCCGTGTAGATCTGGTCGAACACCTGCCAGGTGCCGATCAGGCGGAGGGTCAGCACCGTGAAGAGCGTCGGGCGCAGCTGCGGCAGGGTGACCCGCCAGAACCGCGTCCACGATCCAGCGCCGTCGATCATCGCCGCCTCGTCGACGTCCGGCGACAGGTTCTGCAGCGCCGCGACGAAGAGCAGCATGAACGTGCCGCTCGTCGTGAACACCGCGAGCAGGATGAACGCCGTCATCGCGACCGACGGGCCCGCGAGCCACTCCCACCACGAGACGCCGAGCAGTGTGTGGTCGGCGAGGAACGCCGGCGGGGTGCCCGCACCGAGGTGGAACAGCCCGGTCGGCTCGTTGAACCAGTTCGGACCGGTGATCCCGATCCAGCTGATGACCTTGTTCACGGCGCCGGTGGACGAGAACAGGAACAGCCAGAGGACGGTGATGGCGACGGAACTGGTCACCGAGGGGAAGTAGAACGCGGTCCGGAAGAACCCGCGCCCGCGCAGCGCCCGTCCGCTGACGAGCAGGGCGAGCCCGAGCGCGACGGCGGTCTGCAGCGGCACGACGAACACGACGTACCAGAGGTTGTTCCGCAGCGCGGTGCCGAAGTTCTGCTCGTCGAGGCCTCCGCCGCCGAGGATCTTCGCGTAGTTCTGCCCGCCGACGAAGGAGACGTCGGACGAGAACGGACTGCCGACCCCACGCCAGTCGGAGACGCTCACCCACGCGGCCATCAGGACGGGGACGAGCAGGAACAGGCCGAGGACGATGATCGTCGGCGCGGTGAACAGCCAGCCCGAGACGGCCTCGGCGCGGTTCTTCCGGGACACGTCCGTCAGCCCTTCAGCGCGGCGGCCATGTTCTTCTGGACGCCCTCGAGCAGGGTCTTCGTGTCGGTCGTCCTGAGGCTGCCGAGCTTCGAGTCGAAGTCGGCGAGGACGTCGGCGGTCCCGGATGCGTTCGGCAGGCCCTGGGCGGCGTCGGCCTGGTCGAGGAACGCCGCGTCCCGGGGGTACTCCTGCTTCCAGGTGCTCGCGGCCGACTCGACCGAGGGCATCACGCCGAAGGCCTTCGCGAATGCCAGCTGCTGGTCCGTGCTGGTCATCTTCTCGACGAAGGACAGCGCCGCCTTCTGGTTCGGCGAGTCCTTGGCGATGCCCCAGCAGTTCGTGAACTGCAGGGTGCCGGCGCCCTTCGGCCCCTTCGGCAGGGCGACGACCCGGTAGTCGACGCTCGGGTAGCTCGACGACATCGCACCGGTGAGCCAGTTGCCCTCGATCGTCATCGCCGCCTTGCCCTTGCCGAAGGCGTCACCGCCCCAGCTCTCGCCGAGGTCGCTCGAGAACTGCATCGAGCCGTCCTGGAGCAGCCCCTTGACGTAGTCGAGTGCCTCGACGTTCGCGCTCGAGTCGACCGTCGCCTTCGTCTGGGCGCTGTTCGTCAGGGCGCCGCCGGCCTGGGCCATGAACGCACCGAGGCGTTCGACCTGGGGGCTCGTGGTCAGGCCGACCCGACCGTCACGGGTGAGCTTCTCGGAGACGGTCTTCAGCTGGTCCCACGTGGTGGGGACGTCGCTGTCGGTGAGCCCGGCGGCCTTCCAGTCCTTCGTGTTGATGAACAGCGCGAGCGTGGAGAAGTCCTTCGGTGCGCAGTAGAGCGTGCCGTCGACGGTGAACGACTTCGTGAGCGTCGGGTAGAAGTCGCTCGAGCCCTGCAGCCGGTCGCCGTACGCCAGCAGCGAGCCGTTCGCCGCGTACCCGGCGAGGGACGACGTGCTCACGTAGAAGACGTCGGCGGGCTTGCCGGCCGCGAAGCCCTGGGCGAGCTGCTGGTCGAGGTTGTTCGCGGGCTGCACGGTCGCATCGGTGCCGGAGGACTTCGACCACGCGGCGGCGGCGCTCTTCACGGCGGCGGTCTCGGCGTCGCCGGACGAACCGATCAGGACGGTGAGCGGGTCGTTGCTCGAGGTGAGCTTCGCGGCGGAGCCGCCGGAGCCCCCGGAGCCGCTCGTCCCCGAGCTGGAGAAACCGGATCCGCAGGCGGAGAGGGTCAGGGCTGCGGTGAGCGCCATCGCTCCCGCGGTCAGCATGCGTGCTGTGCGTCGTTGCATCAGGGGGACTCCTCGTCGAGTTCGTACTTCGATCGTTCAAATTTGATCGATCAAACGAGTCGACCATACACCGCGGAGGCGCTACGGTGAACCCCATGTCGCACCCCGCCACCGTCGCCGACGTCGCCCTCGCCGCCGGCGTCTCGCGGCAGACGGTGTCGAACGTGCTGAACCGGCCTGAGGTCGTCCGACCCACGACGCTCTCGCGGGTGCAGGCCGCCATCGACGACCTCGGGTACCGCCCGCACGCGTCCGCCCGGCGCCTCCGCACGCGCCAGAGCTCGACCCTCGGCGTCCGGCTGGAACCGGTGCACGGCATCTCCGGCGCGGTGCTCGACCGCTTCCTGCACGCCCTGGTCGACAGCGCCGACGAGCGCGGCATGCGCATCCTGCTCTTCACGGCCACCGACGTCGACGACGAACTCGCCCACATCGAACGCCTCGTCGAGGGGTCGGACGTCGACGGGTTCGTCCTCTCCTCGACCTTCCACGGCGATCCGCGTGCGGCCTGGCTCGGCACGCGGGACATCCCCTTCGTGACCTTCGGGCGACCGTGGGGGCTGCCGGACATGGACGCCGCACCGCATCCATGGGTGGACGTCGACGGGCGAGCGGGCGTGCACGACGCCACCGCGCACCTGCTCGCCCGGGGGCACCGGCGGATCGGGTTCCTGGGGTGGCCGAGCCCCTCCGGCCAGGGCGACGAGCGCCGACGGGGCTGGCAGGACGCGATGCGCGCCTCCGGTCTGCCCGAGGACGCCGGGCTCACCTGCGGGGACGACGTGACGGCGGCCACCGCGACGGTGGCGGACGCCCTCCGGCACGGCGAGGGGTTCGACGCCCTCGTCTGCGCGTCCGACACGCTCGCCCTCGGGGCGCGGTTCGCCCTCGACGCGGCGGTGCCGGTGGTCGGCTACGACGACACCCCGGTGGCCGAGGCGGTCGGCATCTCGAGCGTCGAACAGCCCCTGGTCGAGGTCGCGTCGGCCGCGGTCGAGCTGCTCATGGGTGCCGGGCGGACGGTCCTGCCCGCGTCCACCGGCCACCGTCTGCTGGCACCGCGGATGGTCTGGCGGGACTGACACACACAGGACACGATCGGATGACGATCGGGTCGTCCGGGACCGAGCGCGACTACCGTCCGGTCCGGGTCCGCAGGTGGGCCCGCGATCGACACCAGGGGGAACTCGTGCGACGGAACAGGACCACCGGGCTCGCGCTGCTCGCACTCGCGGCGCTCCCGCTCACCGGGTGCGCCCAGGCGACGTCGGGGGTCGGAACCGGCCCGTCCGACGGGGCGTCGACGAGTGCGGCAGCCACCACCGCTCCCCCGACCGCCCCGACGAGCGCCAGCCCTCGCCCGACGTCCACGATCACGCCCGTCCCCGGCGTGGACGACGACGCCGGGCGACTCCCCGACTCCTGCAGCGGGCTCATCACGGCCGGCAGGTGGGACTCGGCCTTCGCCGACGCCCCGCTCAACGACCCGGCCGTCGTCGGGAGCCCGGTGGCGGTCCCGAAGGACGACCTCACGCCGGTGCTGCAGCCCGACGGCAAGCAGCTGTACTGCGTCTGGCGGGACCCGCAGGCGGACACGACGTTCCTGTCGATCCGGGTCGCGACGGTGGACTCGACCACGGCATACCCACACCTGAAGTCGGCACTGAACGGCTACGACTGCTCGCTCGACGGGTACGGCTACCGCTGCCAGGAGATCTCCGAGAACAGCCAGTACCCGGTCACCGACGGCGACACCTACTACACGCGCGGCGACGTCGGCATCCACATCCAGCAGTCGAACGTCACGACGTCGGGCCTGCTCGACGACGTCATCGCACACGTCTTCTAGCGGTCGGCCGGACGCGACCGGATGTGCGCCCGCTCACCCTGGGGGCCGTACAGGCAGAGCACCTCGGTGACCTCGTCCGTGGTGTTGCCGACCCAGTGCGGCGTGTGCGTGTCGAACTCGACGACCTCACCGGGCCCGAGGTCGAAGTCGCGGTCGCCCAGGAGCAGTCGGAGTCGTCCGGACAGCACGTAGAGCCACTCGTAGCCCTCGTGCGTCCGGAGGGTCCGGTCCGTGTTCGGCGGTTCCGGCGGGATGAGCTGCTTGAACGACCGCACACCACCGGTCCGTCGAGTGAGCGGCACCACCACCCGGCCGCCGTGCACCTCCGGTGCGAGGTGTACCCGGGGATCGCCGGTCCTCGGCGCTCCGACCAGGTCGTCGAGGGGCACCTGGTACGCCCGGGCGAGCGGCAGCAGGAGCTCGAGGGTCGGCTTCCGTTGGCCGGACTCGAGCCGCGACAGCGTCGAGACCGAGATGCCGGTCTCGGCGGCGAGTGCCGCGAGCGTGACGTCCCGGCGCGTCCGCAGCGCGCGGAGTCGTGGACCGACCCCGTCGACGACCTCGGCCGTCGTGCGCGGGGTGATCCGTTCCTCCCGGTCCGTCGCCACGGCGTCCATGTTGCCAGACCGGCAACGATGTTTGCCATCCTTGCGTGGGGATCCGCAGGATGCACGCATGCGTGATCACTACGACGTCATCGTCATCGGCGGAGCAGCCGCCGGTCTGTCAGCTGCACTCGTCCTCGGCCGGTCGCGACGGTCCGTGCTGGTCGTCGACTCCGGCGAACCACGGAACGCCCGGGCCGCAGGGGTGCACAACTACCTCGGGCGCGAGGGGGCCTCGCCGGCGGCGCTCGGAGCGGTCGGTCGCGACGAGGTGGCCGCCTACGGCGTCGAGGTGACGACCGGGAGGATCGTGGCCGCGTCCGCCACCGACGGTGACGGTGTCGACCCGGTCGGCTTCTCGGTCTCGCTGGAGTCCGGCGCGGTCGTCACGGCCCGCCGTCTGGTCGTCGCCTCCGGCGCCCGGGACGTCCTGCCGGAGGTCCCGGGCCTCGCCGAGCAGTGGGGGCGCGGCGTCGTGCACTGCCCGTTCTGCCACGGGTGGGAGATCCGCGACCAGCGCATCGGCGTGCTCGTGACGTCACCGATCGGGGCACACCAGGTGCTCATGTTCCGCGCGCTCAGCGAGGACGTGACGGCGTTCGTCACGGACCTGGCACTCGTCGACGACACCACCCTGGACGGTTTTGCGGCCCGTGGCGTCGCGGTCGTGACCGGTCCGGTCACGTCCGTGGTGTCCGACGGCGAGCGGCTCACCGGCGTCTCGCTGGCATCCGGCGAGTTCGTGGCGCTCGACGCCCTGGCCGCGGCGAGCACGGTCGAGGCGCAGGTCGGGTTCCTCGCGGGGCTCGGGCTCGAGGCCACCGACCAGTTCATGGGCGACCACCGCTTCGCCGGCGCGCTGACGGTGGACGGCGCCGGACAGACGAGCGTCCGGGGTGTCTACGCCGCCGGGAACGTGGCGGCGCCGATGGCCACCGTCATCGCCTCGGCGGCTGCGGGCACGCAGGCGGGCGCGGCGCTGCACGGCGACCTCGTGCAGGCCGACCTGGCGGTGGCGCTGGCGGCGCGCGCCGCCGCGTGAGGCAGCGCGCGACCGCGTGCACCGCGCGGCCGGCGACGGTCAGTCGACGCGGTAACCCGCCTGGGCGGCGAGGAGCGGCGCGAGCGTGTACAGCTGGTCGGCCGCGATCGTCGCGCCGCGGAACCCCTCGAGCCGCTCCACCCGGTCGAGGTCGGCGGCCCGGAGGTCGACGTGGTCGATCCGCGTGTTCGACCCCTCGGCCGCGCGGATGCTCGTCCCCTCGAACGACACGCGCAGCAGCCGGGCGTCGGCGATGTCGAGCTCGTCGACGACGCAGTCCCGGAACACGACGTCGGTGACGGTCGAGCCGCGGAGGTTCACGAACCCGAGCTTCATGCCGACGAACTCGACGCCGTTCAGCGTCGTGTCGTACAGCTCGGCCGAGCCGATCCGGCCGCCGGCGATCCGGACCTCGCGCCAGGAGCTGCTCGACGCGCGGAACACCGGGGCGTCCAGCGTCTCGACGATCGCGTCGCGCACCCGCAGTCCCCGCAGGTCGGCGCCGTCCGCCCGGAGCGTGCCGATGACCGACTCCTCGATCTCGAGGTCCGGCAGCCGCTCCCCCGCGAGGTCGAGCACGTCGATGCGCTTGCCCTCGATCCGGTCGCCCGTGAGGACGTCTCCGGGCCCCGGAGTCCAGTCGTCGAGGTCCGTCGGTTCGGTCAGGGTGGTGCGCGGGGCGTCGGTACCGGAGCTGCGGGGCATGCGCTCAGTCTGCCGCGAGGGACCGACGTCGCAGCGTGCTGTCGAGGACGTAGTCCTTCGCCGGGCCGTGCGCCTCCCACCGGACCGTCCAGCGCTCCGTGTCGCCGGCGAGCACCCCGGAGTAGTCGTCGGGCGCGCAGGCGTGGGACACCGCCGATCCCCAGACCCAGTCGTGGAACACCCGACCGTCCGAGAAGTGCACCGTCCAGTCGTCGTCGTCGTCCGAGCCGCGGCGGACCCAGAGCGTCCGGGAGACCGGGACGGTGCGGCCGTCGAAGGCCATCGTGCCGACCTCGTCCCAGCGGACCGCGTCCGGGGCCGTGCACGAGAGCGTGGTGGTCCCGGTCACGAGGCCGTCGATGCCCGCACGTCGGTCGAGGACCGTGCGGTGCAGGGTCCACTCCCCGAGCAGGTCGATCGGTCGCAGCACCCGCCCAGGCTAGTCGCGGAGGGCCTCGGCCCGGGCGGCGCGGTACTCGTCGTCCGAGATGACGCCGCGGGCGCGCAGGTCGTCGAGCTCGGCGAGCCGCTGCTCACGGGAACCGCCCGTCGCGCGGCGGGGCCGTCGGACGACGAACACGATCGCGACGACGACGGCCACCACCACGAGCGCCACCACCACGCTCCAGACGAGGTCGTAGACGGGCGGCACCAGTGGGTTGTGGGTCTCGGCGGTGATCACGCGCGGAGGGCCTCGGCCCGGGCGGCGCGGTGCTCCTCGTCCGAGATGACGCCGCGGGCGTGCAGCTCGTCCAGCTCGGCGAGCCGCTGCTCGAGCGACTTCTCGGGCGCCAGCGTCCGGCTCTGCATGGCCTGGTACGCCAGGTCCTCCTGCATGGTGAACGGGTTCTGGCCCCGCTTCGCCATCCGTGCGCTGCGGAGGACGACCGTCACGACGATCGCGACGAACCCGAGACCGATCACGGCCGCGACCACGCCGAACAGCACCCCGAACGCGCCGAACGCGCCGAGCCCGCCATCCATGCCGTCACCCAACAAGTTCCCGAACACGCCGTCCCCCTTCGTCGGAACGATCCGACCGTAGCGCGTCCCCGGCCCGAGCGCTGTCCCACGAAGGGGCCACCCGTCACCCGCGCAACGGCCCCGACCCCGGCACCCGCGCCCCGTCCCGGAACCCGGCCACGAGCTCGCGCAAGGCCTCCTCGGAGCTGTGCCGCGCCTCCCATCCGAGTACCGACCGCGCCCGATCGGTCCGCATGATCGGCACCCGGGCCGCGATGTCCACCCACCCGGCGTCCGTCGGCTGCAACCGCAGCCGCCAGGTGAGCGTGACGAGTCCGCGGATCGCCCACATCGGCACCCGCACCGCGCCGCGCATGCCGAACGCCCGCGCCATCCTCGGCGGGGTGAGCACGGGTGTGGCAGCTATGTTGAACGCCCCGCCGGCACGCCGGTCGATCGCTCGCCAGAAGGCATCGCCGACGTCGTCGGCGTGCACGGCCTGGAACACGAACGCGAGCGGCAGGGGCAGGACCGCCCAGCGGATCCACCGGACGACCGACATCGGCACGAGGCGGCCGAGGAAGAGCCCGCGGAGTTCGGCGGCGGCGCTGCGCTGGAAGACCAGGCCGGGTCGCAGCCGGGTCACGACGACGGACGGGTGGGCTGCCGCGAACGCGTCCATCGCCGCCTCGTTCTGGGCCTTGTGGATCGAGTACGTGGCGGTCGGGATCCCGGTGACGGGGAACTCCTCGTCGACGGGCGTCCGCTTGCCGTCCACGTCGACCCCGCGGTACGCCCCCACGGACGAGGCGACGACGACCTGGGGCACCTCGACCCGGGCGACGGCCTCGAGGACGTTGGCGGTCCCGGTCACGTTCGTCCGGTACTGCGCCGGGATGTCGTGCGTCGGCTGCAGGGCCCAGCCGAGGTGCACGACGGCGTCCGCGCCCCGGAACACGGCGGCGAGCTGGTCGACGGCGTCCGGGGCTCCGATGTCGACGGCGTGCCAGACGGCCTCCCCGTAGGGCTCGGCGCGGAGGTCCGGCAGCCGTCGGGCGACCCCGACGACCTCGACGGCGGTGCCCTCGGCCCGGACCGTCGTCAGCCGCCGGAGCACCGCGGTCCCCAGGTTGCCGGTCCCGCCGACGACGACGATCCGCATCAGGCCGCGGCCATCGCGGGGTCGAGCACGACCTTGACGCAGCCGTCCTCCTTCTTCTGGAACACCTCGTACATGTGCGGAGCGTCCTCGAGCGAGACCCGGTGGGTGGTCAGGTCGAGCGTGCCGAGCGGGTCGGACGGGTCCTGCACGAGCGGCATGATGTCGTCGATCCAGTGCTTCACGTTGCACTGCCCCTCGCGGACGGTGATCTGCTTGTCGAAGAGCGTCATCATCGGCATGGGGTCGGCCATCCCGCCGTAGACGCCGCTCAGCGAGACCGTGCCACCGCGGCGGACGAGGTCGATCGCCGCGTGCACCGCGGCGAGCCGGTCGATGCCGGCGGTCTCGATCGCCTTCTGTGCGAGCTTGTCGGGCAGGAGCCCGGCGGCGCGCTGGGCGAAGCCGGCGACCGGGTTGCCGTGCGCCTCCATGCCGACCGCGTCGACGACGCCGTCGGGACCGCGACCGTCGGTCAGGTCGACCAGCTGCGGGACGACGTCCTTCGTCAGGTCGAACACCTCGGCACCGTGCTTCGCTCCGAGGTCGCGGCGGACCTGCTCGGGGTCGACGGCGAGCACCCGGTAGCCGAGGTGCGCGCCGATGCGGGCGGCGAACTGGCCGACGGGGCCGAGGCCGAGCACCGCGAGCGTCCCGCCCTCGGGGACGTTCGCGTACTGCACGGCCTGCCACGCCGTGGGCAGGATGTCGCTGAGGAACAGCCAGCGGTCGTCGGGCGTCCCGTCGTCGGGGATGACGATCGGCCCGTAGTCGGCGTGCGGCACGCGGAGGTACTCGGCCTGGCCGCCGGGCACCTGGCCGTACATCTTCGTGTAGCCGAAGAGCGCGGCGCCGGAGCCGTACTCGGTGACCTGGGTGGTCTCGCACTGCGACTGGAGTCCGCGTTCGCACATGTAGCAGTGCCCGCACGAGATGTTGAAGGGGACGACGACGCGGTCACCGACCTTCAGGTTCGTGACGGCGCTGCCGACCTCCTCCACGATGCCCATGGGCTCGTGCCCGAGGACGTCGCCCCTGTCGATGTACGGACCGAGGACCCGGTACAGGTGCAGGTCGGAGCCGCAGATCGCCGTGGAGGTGATCCGCACGATCGCGTCGGTCGGCTGCTGGATTGTCGGGTCGGGGACGGTCTCGACGGACACCTTCTCGGTGCCCTGCCAGGTCAGTGCGCGCACGTCGTGTTCCTCTCGTGGTCGCTTCGAGTCGGCCAGGAGGCGCGGCTCGTCTCCCCACGTCGGTACCCGCCCGCCCCGTGGTGCGTTCCCAGCCCCGTCCGGCCAGCGCGGTCCGTGGCGGACGCGAGCCGCGCCTCCTGGCCCGGTCCCCGTGGCCCCGGTGGCCGATCGGCCAACCGGATCGTCCCGGGAGCCGATGCGCCCGACCGGCCGGTCACCCGATGCTGGTGCGGATGGACCACCGCACCACCCGCCGCTCCCTGCTCGCCGGAGCGGGCGCCCTGCTCGCGGCCGGAGCGCTCTCCGCCTGTGCGCCCACCGGACCGCGACGGGAGGCCGTCGCGACGCACTCGCCGACCCCGACGCCCGTCCCGTCTCCCACCCGGACACCGACGCCGACGCCGACGTGGGTGCAGCCGACGCTCACGAGGACACCGCTGCCGGCAGGCACCGTCACCGGACTGCCCGCCGGGACACCCGGGATCGCCTGGACCGTGGACGACGGCGCGTCATCCGACGTCGTCGGCGCCTACGCCCGCTTCGCGGCCGAGACCGGCACCCGGCTCACCTTCTTCGTGAACGGCGTCCGGCCCTCGTGGACGGAGCACGCCGACGTGCTGCGGCCCCTCATCGCGTCGGGGCAGGTGCAGATCGGCAACCACACCTGGGACCACCCGGCCCTGACGAAGCTCGGCGACCAGGCCATCGAGGACGAGCTGACCCGCAACCACGAGTTCATCGAGCGGACGTTCGGCGTCGACGCACGCCCGTACTTCCGACCGCCGTACGGGTACCACGACGCCCGGGTCGACGCCGCCGCCGCACGGGTCGGCTACACGACACCGCTGCTCTGGTACGGGACGCTCGCGGACTCCGGCGACATCGGCGCCGGACAGATCGTCGGGTTCGCCGACCAGTGGTTCACGCCGGGTCGGATCGTGATCGGCCACGCGAACTTCCCGGGGACCATCGGCGCGCTCCCCCGGCTGGGCGCCCTCGTCCGGCAGCGTCGGCTCGGGACGTACACGCTCGACGACGTGTTCTCACGCTGACCCTGCTCCGATGACGTCGGGGGCCGGGCCGAGTCGCCGGCCGAAGCACACCGAGTTCGTCGACCCGGCGTAGGCACCGAAGAGCGGGATCGCCGTGTACCCCTCGCGCTCGTAGAACCGGATCGCGTCGGGCTGCGCCGTGCCGGTCTCGAGGACCACCGAGCCCGCGCCCGCCCGCACCGCTTCCTGCTCGAGCCGCCGGAGCACCGCCGTCGCCACACCGGTCCCCCGAGCGGACGGCGCCGTGTACATCCGCTTGATCTCCACGACCCCGGCACCGAGGACGTCGTCGGGGAGCGGCCGGAGCCCGCCGCAGGCGATCGCGGAGCCGTCCTCCCCACACGCCAGGACGAACACCGGGACGTCGGCCGCGGTCGGCGGGACGCCGGGCTCGTGGTCGTCCGTCCCGTAGCGCGCGTCGAGCTCCTGCCGCTGTGCTCGGCGGAGCCGGTCGGCGTCCGCGTGGTCGAACGGGACGGTCGTGATGGTCCAGCGCATGGCGATCCTTTCGGTAACGATCGTTACGGTAACACCTGTTACGCTTCCGGTGTGCCCCGGACCCGAGACGACGCCGCCCAGCGGACCCGGTTGTCCGAGGCCGTCTTCACGACGCTCGCCGACCTCGGTCCGACCGGCCTGACGCTCCGCGCCGTCGCCGAACGCGCCGGGTGCACGACGGGGCTCGTCCTCCACACGTTCCCCGACAAGCGCGCCCTCCTCCTGCACGCCCGACAGGTCCTGCACGACCGCACCAGGGTCCGTGCCGACGCACTCGAGGCGGACGCCCCGGATGCGGCAGCAGCGGTGCGGGCGGTGGCCGGCGGCGCACTCGCCGTCGATGCCGGGCGCCTCGCCGAGGCCCGGGCGTGGGTCGCGTTCCTCGCCGCCGCGCTCGGTGACCCCGTGCTGCGCGACCAGCACGTGACGAACAGCCGCTCCTTCGCCGGGCGACTCGCTCGACTGCTCGCGCTCGCGACCGGCCTGGCGGATGCGGTGTGTGACGACCGCGCGGCTGCCCTGGTCGCGACCGTCGAGGGGATCACCGCGCTGGCCGCGGGCGACCCCGAGCGGTGGACGCCCGAGCGACAGGTCGCGGCGCTCGACCTCGTGCTGGACGCGGCGCTGACGCCCTAGCCCCGCCGGCCCGGCCCCGGCCCCGACCCCGACCCCGACGGGCGGTCTGGCTACCCGGGTGGGCCGGGCTGCGCGCGGCGGCCCGGCTGCTTGACGCGCAGCTCAGGTCGCGACCGGATCGGCGAGGACCGCCCCCAGCACCGCCTCGTGCTCCGCGCGGTCCCCGGGCCCGGCGCTCCCCGCGAGCATGATGAGCGCCTTCCAGAGCGCCCAGCCCCGCGCCCGCGCCCAGGTGCCGGCGTCGAGGCCGACGGCGTCGCGGAACACCCGTCGCGCCTCCGGGTCGAGGAACGTCCAGGCGAGGACGAGGTCGCCCGCCGGGTCACCGACACCGCACGTGCCGAAGTCGATCACGGCCGAGAGCCGTCCGTCCCGGTCGACGAGCAGGTTGCCCGGGGCGACGTCGCCGTGGAACCACACGGCCGGCCGGTCCCAGGCCGAGGCGGTCGCTGCGCCCCAGACCGCCTCGCACGCATGACGGTCGACGTCGTCACCGAGCCGGTCGAGCGCCGCGACCACCTCGGGCGCGTAGTGCGACGGGTGCACTCCCCGGTGGAACGAGTGCGCCCCGGCGACCGGACCGTCACCCGCCGGCACGGCCCGCAGCTGCCGGAGCACCGCACCGACGTCGGCGGCGAGGGCCCGTCGGTCGAGGGTCGAGGCCCGGGCAGCGACCGTGCCGTCGATCCAGCGGCGGACCGACCACGGGAACGGGTAGTCCTCGGCCGGGACCCCCAGGCCGACCGGCTCCGGCACCGGGACGTCGAGCCGCGCCGCGAGGTACGGCAGGACCCGCTGCTCCTTCTCGACCGCTGCGACGTACCCGGCCGCGCTCGGCAGCCGGACGGCCAACTCGCTGCCGAGCCGGTAGGTGCGGTTGTCCCACCCCTGCGGATCGACCTCGCGGACGGGCAGCCCGGCCCACTCCGGGAACTGCGCGGCCACGAGCCGTTCCACGAGCGCGGCGTCGATGCGGGGTCGGGGCACCTCGGTGTCCATGCGCCCAGGCTAGGCTCCGCCCATGCCGACCGTGTCCGAGCTGCTGACCACGAACCTCCACGACGTCTTCGGGAACCGCGACGCTGCCGCACGTCGCGCTGCGATCGAGCGGACGTACTCCCCCGACGTGACCTTCACCGACCCCGAGGGGACCGTCACCGGCTGGGACGCCCTCGACCAGAAGGCCGCGGGGATCCTCGACGAGGCACCCGGTGCGTTCCAGTTCGTCGAGGAGGGGCGTCGCTACGTCTCCGAGCACCACGGGGTCCTCGCGTGGGGCTTCGGCCCGGTCGGTGCGCCGGCGGTCCGGGGCGTCGACGTCGTCGAGGTCCGGGACGGCGTCGTCGTGTCGCTCACGACCGTCCTCGCGGAGCCCACCGCCTCCGACTGAGCCATCGCCGGGTGGCGCCGTCCGACGTCAGGACGGTGTCAGCGCGCTGGCCTGCAGGGTCAGCCGCGCAGTCGGTCGCGTTCCGCCGACGGCAGGTGCTCGGTCGCCGTCGCCCGGGCCGTGGGGCTCAGGAATCGTCCCTGCCGCTCAAGGAACGACACGAGCGCCGCCTCGGACGCCCGCTTGCCGGTCTCGCGGAGCACCCGGCCGAGCGCTGACTGCACGGTGTCGTTCCGCTCCCGCACGAGCCGCCCCGCGATGGCGAGCGGCACCTCGGCGTCACCCTGCTTCGCGAACGCCAGGGTGGCCACGACCGCGATCCGACGGACCATCGCCACGTCGGACTTCACGAGCGCGAACAGCGGTCCGGTCGAGCCCTCGACGAGCGGGGCGCCCACGAGCTCCTCCGCTCCGAGGTCGACCAGCACCGTGTCGTCGAACCGCTCCGCCTTCGCCGCCGACAGGTACTCGTCGGTCAGCTCCGGGTCCGGGTGCTCCCGCATCGCCTGCACGAGGAGCAGGACGGCGACGAGCCGCGCGCCCCGGTCCTCGCTCCAGAGCAGCGCGGACCGCTCACCCTCGTCGAGGTCGGCGAACTGCCGCGCGACGCGTCGCGCCGCCGGCACGTCACCGGGTGTGCGCGCGAACGCCGCGAGCACGGCCTCCGCATCCGCGGGGTTCCGTCCACCGCCGGACTGGAGGCGCGTCACGCGACCTCCCCGTCCGTCGCCTCGTTCCGCGGTGCGGTCCGGCGACCGCGGCGCAGGACGATCACCGCGACCACCACGAGGAACGCGGCGAAGAGCCAGGTGCCCACCTGCGGATCGACGAGGCGGGCGATCCACGCGCCTCCGGGAGCGCAGATCGCGGCCGTGACGCCGATCGTGAGGCCGACCCGGAGGTCCACCGCTCGGCGCCGGAGGTTCGCCACCGTGCCCGAGACGGACGTCGGCACCATGGTGAGCAGCGAGGTGCCCTTCGCGAGCAGGTCGCCCGCGCCGAGCGCAACCTCGAGCCCCGGCACGATGACGACCCCGCCGCCGACCCCGACGAGCCCGGACAGCACGCCCGACAGCAGCCCGAGCAGCAGCAGGACGATGGCCTCGACCACACCGAAGTGCACCTCGCCCCCGCGCGTCGGCACCGCCACGAACAACGAGACGAGCACGACGGCGATGAACCCCACGAAGATCCACGGCAGGACCCGCAGTGGCAGCGCCCGCAGGAGCCGCGCGCCGATCGGGGCACCGACGACGCTGCCGACCGCCAGGGTCAGGGCCGCGAGCCAGTGCACCTCGCCCTGCACGCCGTACGTGATCGCCCCGACGACGGCCGCGGGGGCGATCGCCACGAGGGACGTCGCCGATGCCCGGCGCTGGTCGAGGTGGAGGAACGCCATCAGGGCCGGCACGACGATGACCCCGCCGCCGACGCCGAACAGGCCGGAGAGGATCCCCGCCACGATCCCGATCGCCACCAACACGATGACCCGTCCGCCGCGCTTCTCCATCCCGTCCACCCTACGGCCGACGTCGAACGATCAGGACGCGAGGGCCTCGGCCGCCGGACGATCGCCCCGGGCAAGGTTGGGGCCCACCACCGCGGCAACGGTGATGGGCTCCGGATTGCTCTCCGAGTGGAGTGCCAGAGGGACACGCGACGTCCCGAGCGTTTCGCTCGGAGCCAGCGTCCGTGACCCCGGTCGCGGACGCGCCCTTCGGCCCCCGCGGCCGAGCCTGTCCTGACCACCGGTGCCGAGTTCGCTCGTGGCCTGCGTCTCGGATAGCGTTGTCAGACACTCCCGGATGTCTCGACTACCGGGCGCGAAGCCCCGCCTCTGGCGGGGCTTCTGTACTTCTGACCGCCCAGCGCTTCGGCAGGGTGACCGTGCCGTGGTCATCCACGATCCGGTTGCGCACGCGAATGCTGACGATCCTCATGATTCGTACCGCTGGACGGAAGTCCTGATCGCCTCGGCGTGGAGGTAGATGTCGTCGAGCGCGTCGATCGGGTGCTTGGTCTCGACCTTGTTCTCGTCGAACAGCCCGAGGTACTTCTGCTTCTTGCCGTTGAACCACAGACGAGCGATCGGCTTGCGGTTGTTGTCGTCGAGCAGGACGGCGAAGTACGACTTCTGGTCGCGGTGCGCGATGCGGTCCGGCTTCACCTCGCTGCAGGCGATCGCCTTGACGATCTGGTACCCCTCGAGTTCCTCGAGCGTGGTCTCGATCTCGGTGTCCCGGTCGAGATCGTCCTCCGCGACTGCCGCGCTCGTCATGGCTTCCGCAGGTGCTTCCGCTCCGACCGGCGACGTGTAGGAGGCGCCGAGAGCCGTCTTGAGGCGATCGTTGACCTGCTCGTTCAGGAACTGCTTCGAGGCCTTCGCGACCAGGGTCGTGAACTGTGTCCGCGCCTCCTGGGTGAAACGGCCGTCGTAGACGCGAGAGGCGAAGAGACGGACGAAGTCTTCCTCGGGCTCGCGGAACTGCGCGGCGATCGCCCGCTTGATCGAGCCGACGTACTTGAGCTCTTCCGCCGCGCTGATGACCGAGTCGAGGTCGAACACGTCCTTCGTGAGCTTGCTCAACTCCGGGAGGAGCGTCTCGTCGATGTCAGCGAGGTCCAGCACCAGGAACGGCCGGTCGTCCATCTTGTTCGGCGCGTCGAGGTCCGTGTAGAAGTTGTAGACCTCGCCGTTCGTGAGCACCGCGATGCGGGCGTTGGTGACGGAGAAGTAGCGGAACAGCTGCGACGCATGCTCGATCTTCAGCGGCTCGGTGGACTTCTTGCACTCGATGAGGATCTGCACCTCGCCATCGCGCATGATCGCGTAGTCGACCTTCTCGCCGCGCTTCACACCGACATCGGCGGTGAACTCCGGCACGACCTCCAGCGGGTTGAACACGTCGTAGCCGAGGATCGTCGAGATGAACGGCATGACGAACGCGTTCTTCGTCGCTTCTTCGGTCTGGATGGCCTCGCGCTGGTTCTGGACCTTCGTGGCCAGTGCAGCAAGGCGTTCTTCGAACTCCATCGTTCCTCCCCTGGGTCGATCCAACGTTAGTTGAAGACCTGTCACCAACGCGATTGCTCGCGCCCCCACTTCGCGGGCAGTGGCCAGACTAGCGCAGTGGAACATCACACATCATCACCGTAGGCTGTTGCGCGGGGCGGCGGTCGCCGGACGATCGCCCCGGGCAAGGTTGAAGCCCACCACCGCGGCAACGGTGATGGGCTCCGAGTTGCTCTCCGAGTGGAGTGCCAGAGGGACGCACAGTGTCCCGAGCGTTTCGCTCGGAGCCAGCATACGTGACCCCGGTCACGGACGCACCCCTCGGCACCCCGCTCCTCGTGTCCGCCGGCGCTGACACACCGGAGGCGGTCTCGATGTCGAAGGACAACGGGTCCGAGCCCAGGCGTCGGGTGTCCTGGTTGCCGGTCGCGAGCTTGCTCGTGGCTGTCGCCAGGCTCCTGCTCGACGTCTGGCGGAGGGACTGAGACGGCGGCCCGCACTCGACTCGGGTGCGGGCCGTTCCACTACCGGAAGTGCAGCAGCGTCAACGGGTCGAAGAGCGACCCCGCCCGCCGGGTCTCGACGTGCACGTGCGGCCCGGTCGACTGCCCGGTGTTGCCGGACTTCCCGATCTCGGTGCGCACGGACACGATCTGCCCCGGCTTGACCTCGATCGCGCTGAGGTGCGCGGTGAGGACCGTGACGTTGCCGTAGGTCACGACGATGTAGTTGCCGTACGACGCGTTGTTCGCGACGGTGCTCGTCACCGTGCCGGTCCCCGAGGCGTACACGGGCGTGCCCACCGCAACCGGGGCGTCGGCGCCCTGGTGGTACCGCGGCACGTGCCCGGCGCCGCGGTCGTCGCCGTAGCGTCCGGAGATCTTGGTGCTCGCGACCGGCCACATCATGCCCGTGACGGGCTTGGTCGACCAGACGCGGGTGTCCTTGCCGCCGTAGAGCACGACGTTGCCGTCCACCTGCACCATGAGCGTGCCGGCGCCCGCGGTGCCGGTCCGCGAGTTCCAGAGCGTGACCTTCTTCTGTGCGGCGTCGCGACCGACCACGGCGAAGTTGCCGTCCTTGCGCAGCTCTGCCCAGGCGCCCGCGTGCCCGGCGGTCCCGGACTGCCAGACGACCTTGCGGTTGACGGTCTGCACGAGGTTGCCGTCGGTCTGCATCGTCAGGCGACGGGTGCCGCTCGTGTCCGAGCTGAGCACGGTGCCGGAGTAGATCGAGTTGCCGGCGGGCACGACGCCCTGCTGGCTCGTCCAGTTCACGATCGCGGTCTTGCCCGAGTAGAGGCCCATCGTGCCGTCGGCGCGGACCGCGAACTCGGTGGACTGCGCGGTGCCGGCGGAGGCCCAGCGGACGATGCGCTTGCCGTTCCGCAGCAGGTCGACGGCGCGGTTCCGCCCGATCGTCAGCACGGCACCGGGCTGGTTCGAGGTGTTGGACGCCCAGAGCACCTGGTTGCCGACGCCGTACTCGACGAGGTTGCCGTCACCCTGCAGGATCAGCCGGAACTGGCCGTTCGGCGAGGTCACCGAGTCGCCGGGCTGCAGCGTCGTACCGGCAGGCGCCTTCCCCGTGTAGACCACGGCTGCCGACGCCGGCTCGGCGATCCCGACGGCACCACCGGCGACGACGACGATGGCCACGACCGCGGCTGCGAGTCGTGGGAGTCGGCGAGCGCGCGCGACGGAGGACGGTGTGCTGGTCATGGAACCCCTGATCTGGATCCGGCCGAGCCCCTGCCGACCGTTCGGCGACGCGCTCTCGACACGCCGCCGAACGATGGTCACCTTTTCGTGGAGCCCGCACAACCCCATTGCCCGGACCGGACAACCCCAGTTCCGGGGGCACTCCATGTCGTCAGGGCATCTGGAAGAAGGCCTTCGGGGCGCCGAGCAGGGCCTCGAGCTTGTGGAACGACTGCGTCCACCCGGCGATGTTCATGTCCCGCATGACCTCGGGGAAGGGGCCCTGGGTGAGCGTGACGACCGTGCCGTCGCCGTCCTCGGCGAACTCGAGCGTGAGGGACAGCGGCGTCCCGTCCTCGATGCCGGGGATGCCCTCGGCGGTCGACGTCCCGACGATGATCCGGTTCTCCTCGACCTCCTGGAGCGTCGACTGCACGGGCGAGGCCCACCCGGGGTCGTCGTTGCTCACCATGGTGAGGTTCCAGGCCCCACCGACGCGGGCGTCGACCTCGACGGTGGCGACGGGGACGTGGAAGCCGAGCGGCCCGAACCAGAGCGCGAGCTGTGCGGGGTCGACGAACGCGCGGTAGACGTCCTGGACGGGGTACGCGAACCGGTGGGTGGCGTGGGCGGAGAACTGCTCGGTCATGACTGCTCCTGCTGGTCGTCGGACGGGACGGTGGGTGCTGTGGACGCGCCGCCCACGGTGGCGGGCGGACGCTGGGAGGCGAGCAGCGCCTCCAGGCTGTCGAACCGGCGGTCCCAGACCGGCTGCAGCCCGCTCAGCCACCCGGCGAGCTCGGTGACGGCCTCGGGCCGGAGCCGGCAGGTGCGCCACGTGCCGTGCCGCTCACGGGTGATGAGACCGGCGCGTTCGAGGACGCCGAGGTGTCGGGAGATCGCCGGTGCGCTGACGTCGAACGGCTCGGACAGGTCGGTGACGGTCGCCTCGCCCTTCCCGAGTCGCTCGACGATCCGCCGACGGATGGGGTCGGCGAGGGCCGAGAGGACGGCGTCGACGCGGTCGGTGGTCATCGTCGCCTCCTTGGTGAACACTGCGGTTAATTAACCGCTGCGTTCAGTATGCGCGCACCCGCGGATGCACGCAAGGACAGGATGGGACCATGCCGACGCCGAACCCCGCATTCACCCCGCCCGCCCCCACGACCACGCGACCGGACCTCGCCGGCACCTTCGGCATGGTCGCCTCGACGCACTGGATCGCGACCGCCACCGCGCAGTCCGTGCTCGAACGGGGCGGGAACGCGTTCGACGCCGCGGTCGCCGGAGCGTTCGTGCTGCACGTCGTCGAGCCGCACCTGAACGGCCCCGGCGGCGACCTCACGGCGGTGTTCGCGACCGAGGACGACCCGACGCCGACCGTGCTCGTCGGCCAGGGGCCCGCCCCGGCCGGTGCGACACCGGAGCACTACCGCGCCGAGGGGCTCGACCTCGTCCCGGGAGCCGGTGCCCTCGCCGCCACCGTGCCGGGTGCCGTGGACGCCTGGCTCCTGCTGCTGCGCGACCACGGCACGTGGGAGCTCGCCGACGTCCTCGCACCAGCCGTCGGCTACGCGCGGGACGGCCACCCGGTCGCACCGGCGGTGGTCCGGACGATGACGGCGGTGCGCGGGTTGTTCGAGGAGCACTGGCCCACCTCCGCCGCGCAGTGGCTGCCGGGAGGCGCGGTGCCGGCCCCGGGGGACGTGGTGCGCAACGAGGCGCTCGCCTCGGTCTTCGAACGGCTCGTCGCCGCCGGGAGCGGCGTCGACGGCCGGAGCGCGCGCATCGACGCCGCCCGCGGCGAGTGGGCCGAGGGCTTCGTCGCCGAGGCGATCGACCGGTTCGTCCGCCAGCCGCACCGCCACGCGTCCGGGACCGACCACGCCGGCGTGATCCGGGCGTCGGACCTCGCGGCCTTCCGGGCGACCTACGAGCCGGCGACGACGGCGGAGTTCCGCGGGTGCACCATCGCGAAGACCGGGCCGTGGGGACAGGGTCCGGCGCTCCTGCAGACCCTGCGACTGCTCGAGCCGCTCGACGACGCACGTCTCGACCCCGCGACCGAGCTCGGCGCGCACACGATCGTCGAGGCACAGAAGCTCGCGCTGGCCGACCGCGAGGCGTTCTACGGCGACGGCGACGTCCCCCTCGACGTCCTGCTGTCGGACGCGTACACCGACGAGCGCCGAGCCCTGATCGGGGACCTGGCATCGGCCGAGCTGCGGCCCGGGACCGTCGAGGGCGTCCGACACACGATGCCGCCGGTCCGGACGTCGCACGAGGCCTCGGCCGGAGCCGCCGGGTCCGCGGGCGAGCCGACGGTCCGCATCGAGCGGGACGCCCCGGCGGTCGCGCCCGTCGAGGACCGCGGCGAACCGTTCGTGGCCCCGGACGGCGAGACCCGCGGTGACACGTGCCACATCGACGTCGTCGACCGCTGGGGCAACATCGTCAGCGCGACCCCGTCCGGCGGCTGGCTGCAGTCCTCGCCGACGATCCCGGGGCTCGGTTTCTGCTTGGGTACCCGCCTGCAGATGACCTGGCTCGAGGAGGGCACGGCCTCGACCCTCCGCCCCGGCGAGCGCCCGCGCACGACGCTCACCCCGACCCTGGTGCTCCGCGACGGCGTCCCGGTCGCCGCGGTCGGCTCACCGGGTGGCGACCAACAGGACCAGTGGCAGCTGCTGTTCCTGCTCCGCTGGATCGTCGGCGGGTACTCCCCGCAGCAGGCCATCGACGCGCCCGCCCTGCACACGACGTCGTTCCCGGGGTCGTTCTGGCCGCGCACGTGGGAGCCGGCTGGACTCGTGGTCGAGGACCGGATCGGCGACGACGTGGTCGCCGGCCTCGAGGCCCGCGGGCACGTCGTCACCCGCGCGGGCGACTGGACGCTCGGCCGGCTGTCGTGCGTGACGCGGGACCCGGCGACCGGGGTGCTCGGCGCGGCGGCGAACCCGCGGGGCGCGCAGGGTTACGCCGCGGGACGGTGACCCGGTAGCGCGCGGCCCCGCGTCCCCGCGTCTCCGCGTCTCCGCGTCTCCGCGTCTCCGCGTCAGAGCGTCGGCACCACGACCGCGCGGCCCGAGAGCTCGCCGGCCTCGAGCTTCCGGTAGGCCTCGAGCGCGTCGGACAGTGCGTAGCGCTCGACGTCGGGGACGATCTGCCCCGCACGGTACATCGCGACGACCTCGTGCAGGTCCTCGACGGTGCCCCAGTACGTGTTCGTGATGGTCGACTCGTACGGGGTCCGGAAGAAGTCCCACTCCGTGGTGCCCCCGGCGATGCCGACCACGGTGCACCGCCCGCCGATCGCCATCGACGCCTGGGCGAGGGTGATCGTCGGCGTCGCCCCGACGAAGTCGAACGCGGCGTCCACCCCGCGCCCGCCGGTGATCTCGCGGATCGCAGCGGCCTGGTCGGGGCCACCCGGCACGGTGATCGCCCCCCGGGCGGCCGCGCGGTCCATCGCGTCCTGCTTCGTGTCCGTCGCGATGACGGTCGCCCCGGTGAGGGCCGTGAGGATCTGGACGGCGATCTGCCCGAGTCCGCCGAGGCCCACGACGAGGGCGTACCTGCCACCGCCGGCCAGGTTCGGCAGCGAGGCCTTGATCGCGTGGTACGGCGTGAGCGCGGCGTCGCTGAGCGGTGCGGCCGCGATCGGGTCGGCGTCGCCCAGCGGCACGAGGTTGCGTGCCGGCACGGTGACGTACTCCGCCATCCCGCCGTCGCGCCCGAGGCCGATGCCCGCGTACGGGTTCGTGGCGGCGTTGTCGCAGTACGTGTCCTGCCCCTTCGAGCAGTACGAGCAGTGCCCGCAGCCGACCGGGCCGTAGACGAGGTAGGCGTCACCCGCGGTGAAGCCGGAGACGCCGTCGCCGAGTTCCTCGACCCAGCCGGAGTTCTCGTGCCCGAGGACGAACGGGGGCTGCTGCGCTCCAGGCTGCCCCGCCTGGAACTCGCGGTAGACGGCGACGTCCGAGTGGCACGCACCGGCACCGGCGACCTTGAGGAGCACCTCCCCCGGACCCGGGGTGGGCTTCGGGACGTCCGTGAGGGACGGGAACGTCTGGAACTGTTCGAACACGACGGCGCGCATGGGGTCTCCTTTGAACCCCGCCAGATTACACCTGTCGCTCAGGACGACAGTTGTGGTTCATCCGTGCTCGACACCTGCCGACCGCCGACCGGGTCGCGGTCTAACCGAGCGCCCCGGGCGCGCGACCGCGAGGCGACCATGCCGGTCAGCACGAGCCACCCGATCGGCCCGGTGAACACGAGGAGCAGGATCCACCTCCCGGTGTGGTCACGGTCGTGCAGGCGTCGGACGAGCAGCGACCACCGCGGCACGACGGTCGCGATCACCGCGGCGAGCAGGACCGCGTCCCACGCGTCCGGCCGGACGTCCCGAGGACCCGAGCCCCAACCGAACCAGGCCCCCTGCTCCACCTCGACGAGGTGGAAGGACACCCGCGGCGAGACGACCGCCCCGAACGGGTCCGCGTACAGCTCCCACCGTCCGCCCGTGCCGTGCACGCCGACGATCCAGAGCGCCGCCGCCGTCAGGGCGAGCTCGAGGGCGATCACCCACCAGAACTCCGTCCGGCTCGCCCGCCCGTGGAACCGCCAGCCCTGCGTCCAGAACCGCACCCACGCGACGACCGGGTTCGTCACGTCGACCGGCCCCGGCTCGAGCACGCGGTCGCGGAAGCCCGCGGTCACCCTGTCCCCCATGCGCCCGATCGTAGGGCAGACCTGCGTCTTCCCCGAGAGCCCTCGCGAGAACGCGCGTTCTCTGATTGACTCGGCGTCGGCGGTCCCGATCGGGACCGATCCCCCACACGAAAGGAGCGGTCATGCCCACGCGCACCGCACGCACCGCCTGGAACGGCGGCCTCAACGACGGTTCCGGCCAGGTCGAGCTCTCCAGCTCGAAGGTCGGCACGTACGACGTGTCCTTCCCGAAGCGTGCCGCCGACGACGCCGGCGGCACCACCAGCCCCGAGGAGCTCATCGCTGCCGCGCACTCCGCGTGCTACGCCATGCAGTTCTCGGCCGTCCTCGGCGAGGCGGGCGGCACGGTCGAGGCGCTCGACGTCAAGGCCGACGTCTCGCTCGGCCCGGACTCGGCCGGCGGGTTCAAGCTGACCGGCATCGTCCTCACCGTCTCCGGCGAGGTCTCCGGCATCGACGAGGCGACCTTCCTCAAGGCCGCCGACGAGGCGAAGGCCACCTGCCCCGTCTCGAAGGCGCTCACCGGCGTCGACATCGAGCTCCACGCGACCTTCGAGCAGTAGGCGCTCGACGCGCGGAACGGGAGGCGCGGTNCNGGTNNGANCCGCGCCTCCCGTCTGCGTACGCTGACGGCATGCCACGTCCCGCACCCTGGACCCACGTGTCCCTCTGGCTCGGCCTGGCCGCCCTCGTCGTCGGCGTCGTGCTGCTCCTCACCACCCCGACCTCCACGGTCGGCTTCGCCAGCGTCGCACCCCGGGTCGACTACGCCTTCGTCGCGGGTTCCCTGGCCTGGCCGTCGACGGTCGGGCCGGTGCTCGTGCTGGCAGGCGCCGTCATCGCGTCGTTCGCCGCGGGACGGCTCAGCGCACAGCGTCGGCACTGAGGGCGTCCAGCGGACGTCCGGACTCGGGCGTCGACGACTGGCACGATGGCGGGATGGCCGAGCAGTCCCTCCCCGGAGCCAGACCCGGGCGTCCACCACGGCCACGCGTCCGGAACCTCGCGCAGCACGACATCCGCGATGCCCGGGCCCGGCTCCGCGGCACGATCTACGAAGAGGTCGTCCCGGACACCCGGGCCCGCGAGCAGTACTCGCCGGTGCAGATCGTCGACTTCTGCCTCGACCTCGCCGAGGTCATGCTCGCCTCGGGCGCGGACACCCGGAGCGTCGAGACCGCCGTCGTCGCGGTGTCGACGAAGTGGAACCTCGCACCGCTCGACCTCGACTTCTCGGGCAGTTCGGTGACGATCCAGTACGCGCCGGCCGACCACCCGCCGCTGGTGAAGGTCCGCACGGTGCAGTCCGACGGCTCGGACCTCGACCGGTTGGCGCGGGCGAACCAGATCGTCGACGACCTCGTGCACGACGAGCGCGACATGACCTCCGCTGTGAGCGCCCTCGTCGCCGTGCTCCGGCTGCCGCCCCGGTGGCCACGCTGGTCCGCCGACGTCGGGCTCTCGATCCTCGGCATCTCGATCGCGATGCAGGCCGGCGGTGGCTGGCGGGGCGGGGCTCGGCGCGTTCGTGCTCATGCTCGGCATCATCGTCTCCCGCCGGTGGCTGACCGGCCGGGGCTTCCCGCAGTTCTTCGTTCTCGGGTGCGCAGGGTGCGGTGGCCTCGGCGATCGGCACGCTCGCGATCTGGGCGGGCGTGCTGCACCGGGGGCAGGCGGCGACGATGGTGGCCGCGCTCGTGGTGCTCCTGCTCCCGCACCCGTCCCTCGTCACGTGGGCGCAGGACGCGATCTCGGGGTTCCGGGCGATGGCGGTGGCCCGGGCGTTCTACATCGGGCTCGTCATCGCCGCGATCGTCGTCGGGGTGCCCGCCGGCATCGCCGTGACGAAGTGGCTGCGGATCGAGGTGGACCCGTCCGGGATCGCCCTGCAGACCCTGCCGCTCTGGGCGTCCCTGCTGCTGACCGTCGTCTCGGCGGCCGCCAACTGCTTCGTGCAACAGGCGAGCGCGCGGGTGATCCCGGTCGCCGTCGTGTTCTCGGTGGCAGCCGGTGCCGCTCTGCGTCTCCTCCGCGAGGTCGGCATCCCGCTGCTCGGAGCGACCTTCCTCGCCTCGGTGCTCCTCGGCGTGCTCGCGACGATCGCCGCCGCACGGATGCGGACGGCCGTGGCGGCGATCGCGGTGCCGGCGTTCTGCGGCGCCCTGCTGCCCGGCGTCGCCGTGTCGAGCGCCCTGCTCAACTTCATGTCCGGGTCGTCGAGCGCGGCGCTGGACTTCGTCGCGGCCGTCTCGGTCGCCCTGGCGATCGGTGCCGGGCTCGTGCTCGGCGGCCTCGTGGCGACGCCGGGGGCACGGCGGGCGCTCCGGCGGTCCCGACGGGTCGTCGTGCACTCCACGCAGTTCACGATGGCGGCCGACGGGTCCTCCGGCGCGACCCAGGGCGGCGAGGGCATCCCGAACATCGACTCCGTCAAGAAGACCATCGCCACCTACTACGGCGACCCCGGCACCGGGATCGCGAACCGCACGGACTCGCCGTACATCCGCGAGA
>NZ_BACZ01000586.1 GCF_000333375.1 Curtobacterium sp. B18 | reverse complement strand
GGCGAGGTCGAGCCGGACGTCCGGGTCCGCACCGGCGCCGTCGAGCCCGCGCAGGAGTCCGCTGAACACGACCGCACGGGCGCCGGACGGCACGACCGCGACCGGCTCGACGTCGGTGCCGGCGACCCGCACGTCGACCCTGGCGACGAACCGTTGGTCGCCGGTCCAGTAGCCGTGCACCGGGTTGGCACCGATCGATCCGTCCCGACCCGACCACGCCTGGGTCGGCGCGGCGACGACGACCACCTCGTCGTGCAGCAGCGGCTGCAGCGGCACGGTCGGCGTGACCGCGGTCGTGGGACTGGTGGAGGTGATGGTGGAGGTCACGGGGTCTCCTGGTCGACGGGCTCGGGCCCGGTCTCGGTCTCGGTCTCGGTGGGCTCCACGGCGGCCGGTGGACCGGTGCGGTGGGGGTGGGGGTGGGGGTGGGGGTGGGGGTGGGGCTCGTCGGAGGGCGGGCGGGGCGTCACTCCTTGACCGCCCCGTCGCTGGTGTTCATGATCCGCCGCTGGAAGACGAAGAACGCGACGGCCACCGGGATGGTCATGACGAACGCCGCCGCGAGCTTCACGGGGAACTGGTTCCCGGCGCTCAGCGCGCCCGAGGCGAGCGATGCGACGCCCTTCGTGAGCGTGGTCAGGTCGGGAGACGAGGTCGACACGATGAAGTGCGCGAGCTCGTTCCACGAGCCCTGGAACGACAGGATCGTGATCGTCACGACGGCCGGACGCGCCATCGGGAGCACGATCGACCAGAACGTCCGGAACGTGCCGGCGCCGTCGATCTTCGCCTGCTCCTCGACGCTCGCCGGGATCGACTCGAAGAAGTTCTTCATGATGAACACCCCGGCGGCGTCCACCAGCAGCGGCACGATCATGCCCGAGTACGAGTCGTACATGCCGAGCTGGTTGATCACGAGGAACTTCGGGATGAGCAGGACCACGCCCGGCACCGCCATCACGGCGATGAGCAGGGCGAAGACCGTCTGCCGCCCGGGGAACCGGAGTCGCGCGAGGGCGTAGCCGGCGAGCGAGTCGAAGAAGATCCGACCGAGCGTGACGAACACCGCGACGATGATCGAGTTCATCGCCCAGATCCCGAAGTCCGAGTTCTCGAAGAGGGTCTGGAAGGCGGCCCCCGTCCACGTCACGGGGAGCGCGAGCGGGTGCAGGGAGGCGTCCTGGTCCGTCTTGAACGCGTTCCCGATCGCGACGTAGAAGGGCAGCAGGTAGACGACGGCGATGAGCGCGCCGACGACCAGCAGGGCCACGTCGCGCGGCGTGGTCCGNCTGGGGCCGCCGGCCCGGGCCCGGTGTCTCGGTTCCGGTGGGCCGCGGGCCGGGGCGGCACCC
>NZ_BACZ01000587.1 GCF_000333375.1 Curtobacterium sp. B18 | reverse complement strand
CGGGTGCTCGTGGCGGACGACCAGCCGCTGGTGCGAGCCGGCGTCACCGCCCTGCTGTCAGCCGAACCGGACATCGAGGTCGTCGCGGTCGCCGCCGACGGCGGCGAGGCGCTCGCGCTCGCCCGGAGCACCCGGCCCGACGTCGCCTGCCTCGACATCCGGATGCCGGTGCGGAACGGCATCGAGGTCACGCGCGAACTCTGCGGCCCCGGGGCGGACCCGGCGGTGCCCGTCCTCGTGCTCACCACGTTCGACCTCGACGACCTCGTGTTCGGGGCACTCGAGGCCGGCGCGTCCGGCTTCCTGCTGAAGGACGCCGAGCCGGACGTCATCGTCGGTGCCGTGCGGCAGGTCGCGGCGGGCAACGGCACCATCGACCAGGCGCTGACCCGACGGGTGCTGCGCGAGTTCGTCGCTCGGCGGAGCCTGCAGCCGGTGTCCGGTGACCGGGCGGACGAGGTCCTCACCGCTCGCGAGCGCGACGTCCTCCTGCTGCTCGCCCAGGGGATGTCGAACGAGGAGATCGCCGCCGCGCTCGTCGTCGAGGTGTCCACGGTGAAGTCGCACCTCGCCCGGATGCTGCCGAAGCTCGGGGTGCGCTCGCGCCTGCAGGCGGTTGTCTGGGCGTACCAGAACCGGATCGTGACGGTGCCGGACGGGTCGTGACGGGCTCGGTGCGTGGGCCTGCACGCGCGTTGATCGTGCGCGGGCGTGTGCGCGTGTGCGCGGTCGCGGGCGCGGGCGCTCCGCGGTGGTGCTCAGGCGCGGCGGCGGTACCGGATGTGGGTCGTGAGCGGCGAGTGCAGGACCTCGACCGGCACGAAGTTGAACGTCTCGGCGCCGTCCTCGAAGATCCGTTCCCCGGAGCCGAGCAGCACCGGGGCGATGTCGAGTGTGAGCTCGTCGACGACGCCCGCGGCGAGCGCCTGGCGAACCGTCGCGGCACCGCCGGCGATGTCGACACCGGCGTCGCCGGCCGCCTCGACGGCTCGGGCGTAGGCGGCGTCGAAGCCGTCGGTGACGAAGTGGAAGATCGTGCCGCCGTCGAGCGCGATCGGGTCGTGGGCCGCGTGCGAGAGGACGAAGACCGGGGCGTGGTACGGCGGTTCGTCGCCCCACCAGCCCGTCCAGTCGTCCGGTCGCTCGTGGCGGGGCGGCCCGAACATGTTCTGGCCCATCACGTACGCGCCGCGGGGACGCATGAGCCACCCGGCGGCGGTGCGGTCCGCCTCGCCGACGTCGGCGCCGGGCATGTGCCAGGTGTGCAGCTCGCCGCCCCGGCGTCCGAGTGGCTGGTCGAACCCCTGGTCCGGCCCGGCGACGTAGCCGTCGAGGGAGATCGACATGTGGCAGGTGGTGTCGGTCATCGGGTGCACTTCCGTTCGGGATTCCGGCTCGGGGCTCAGGCTCCGGCTCCGACGTGTTCGGCGAGCACGTCCCGCACCGTCGTCCAGCCCTCTGCACCGTACCGCTCGTCGTCGACGTGGTGCAGCGTGGCCTCGCCGCTGAACATGCTGACGAAGTACTGCATGCCCTGCCACGCCGGGAACGGTTCGTCGTCGCCGGCCTTCGACAGGCGTCGTCCGACCCGGGCCATCGCCGAGAGCGTCCCGGCGGTCCCCGCCCACTGCAGGCGGAAGGGCCTGCCGGTGAGCCGGGACATCGTGTCGGCGATGCTCCGCGAGGTCACCCGGTCCCCCGCGACCTCGACGAACCGCGGTGCGTCGGGGTCGAGTGCGACGAGCGCCGTGGTGCGGGCGACGTCGTCCTTCGTGGTGAAGTCGAGCACCTGGTCGGCCGAGGACCAGTAGAGCACCCGCTGCCGCTCGAACAGGATGAGCGGTGCCAGCCCGGTGAGCATGTCGGTGAACGCGCCGTTCAGCACCGAGGTGGCCCGGATGCGGGCGGCGTCGAGGTCGGCGGCGAACTCGCGGCGCAGCTCGAAGTTCCGGTTCGTCCCCGGGGTGATCGAGCGGTAGTCGGCTGCGTAGTCCGACGGGATGAACCGTTCGACGCCGGCGTCCACCGCTGCCCGGAGCAGCGCACGCTGCGCATCGACGATGACCGGGCGTGTGCCGCTCACCGCCGACACGACGACCTCGACCCCGGCGAGCGCCGACGTCAACGAGGCGTGGTCTCCGTAGTCGGCCCGGACCACCTCGACGTGGTCGTCGCCCTCGGCCGGTGGAGTTGCCGTGGATCCGGGCCGGGTCAGGACCCGGACGTGGGTGTCGTGCCGACGGAGTGCCCGGACGATGCGTCCGCCGAGGTCACCGGTCGCGCCGGCGACGAGGACGGTGGTGGTCACGCCTTCTCGACGTCGGAGAAGAGCCCGGTGAACGTCGCTCCGGTGGCGCCGAGCTGGCCGAAGAAGGCGCCCGCTTCCTCGCCGGCGACCGCTGCCGACGCGTCGTCGTAGGAGTCGAAGTACAGGTCGAGCGTCCGGTGGGCCGGGGTGGGCGTGCCGTCCTCCTTCGGCCAGACCTTGCCGGCTTCGAGACGGCGGAGCTCCGGCAGGGCGCCGGCTGCTTCCTCGAGCGCGGGGTACGCCTGCTCGAATGCCGCGGGGTCGGTCGGGTTGTCGATGATGAGGGTGATCTTGGTCGTCATGGGGCCAGTGTTCTCCCTGGTCGCTGTCGCCGTCCGAGGGAACGTCGTCGCCGCGCGTGGCTCGTCTCCCTCACACGCATCTCGTCGCCGGGCATGGAGGGCGACGGGCTTCCGAGATCCCGGAGACCTGACGGCCCGCAGGACGCGTCCGTACGACGCACCTTCATCGCGACGGATCGCGGACCACCCATCTGAGACAGGAGCTCCCGACAGCCAGTGCGAACAGACGCCTCCGTCGCGCAGCGACCTCGCCGACGGTGGGTGGCTCCGCGTCTTGGGTGTCGCCGAGTCCGGTCGACGACGGACTATCGGACGCCTCGTCCTGCCGATGCGGCGTAGCTTCGGCTCATGTCCGCGGCGGGTGCAAACGGAGACTGGTGGGCGCTACCCCTACTCGGTGCCATCCTCATCTTCGGACTGGTCCTCAGGTGGTGGCGGAAGAAGAACGGCCGCGAATAGTGGCCCGTTCCAGTCCTTCGCGACCGGCGTAGCCCTGGGCCATGTTCGCAGCGGCGGCGGAGGGCTGGTGGTGAACGATCGACGAAGCTGCCCAGAGCCTCAGCGTTCGCATCGCGGATCAGGGACTCCTCACTCGCAGCCCCGGCGGCCTTTCGATTGGGTTGGCGGGTGGCGACGAGTCTTGAGTTCACCGTGGGAGACCGTGAACGGCACCAGGTCGTGTACACGTGGGATCAATTCACCGGACGACTTCGAATCACTGTTGACGGCCGAGAAGTGGTCAGTACGATCCGGATGTTCTCAGTCAGGACATCGGCTGACTACGAGCTGACGGTGGGCGAAGCAGAGCGGCACGAGGTCCGGATCACCAAGGAGCGTCCAGTCGCGCTTGCAGCCTTTCGTCCGCAGACGATCACCGCGTACGTCGATGGCCGCGAAGTAGCGCGCACGGACGACACGATGCGACGCGGCCAGACGATCGGCATCGGTGTCCTGATCGGCGTCCTGTTCGTAGGTGGCCTAGCCCTGCAGCTCATCACACAAACCCGCTGAACCGCCCGCTGATCCATCGGCTATCTCTAATGGTCAGTGGCTGGCCTGGGGTCGGCTGGCAGGCTGGCACTGGTCCCAGCTCGTGGTGTGACTCTCCGGCTATCTGTCCGTCCCAGTGATGTGGCGTTCGTCCGACTCGTCCACCGCGGGCAGTGGGGCTGGTGCCGGCCCGTCCGCTGCGATGGCTTGATAGAAGGTCGTCCAACCAGCCACCTGGTTGTGACTCGTTGAAGATCCGCCCCGCAACGACTTTCCCCGGGCCGGGCACCGACACGGTTGCGCTCTTGGAAGGAGTCCCGCAATGCCCATCGTCGCAGACGAGTACACGCATGTCATCGGTGTCGACACGCACGCCAGAACACACACCTACGTCATCCTCGACACCCGCACCGGCGGCATCGTCGACGCCGCGACGTTCCCGACGAGTCCGACTGGGCTCGCCCGCGCATTGGCATGGATCGACCGTCGAGCATCCGCTGGACGGCTTGCAGCCGTCGAGGGCACCAGCTCCTACGGGGCATCCCTGACCGAAGCGCTGCAGCAGGCCGAGATCCCCGTGGTCGAAGCACGACCACCACGACGAGCCGACCGCGGAACTCGCGGGAAGTCCGACTCCATCGATGCTGAGGCCGCGGCTCGTGCCGTGCTGCGCACTGACACAGCGATGCTCTCCTGGCCGAGGACCGGAACGCTCCGGTCGGCGCTGCGCGTGCTGCTGGCCGCGCGGAGATCGATGGACGGGCAACGCACCGCAAGCCGCAACGCACTCACCGCGCTGCTGCGCACCATCGACCTCAACATCGACGCTCGGCGCCCGCTGACGGACACGCAGATCAGCTCCATCGCAGCATGGCGGCACCACCCCAGCGACGACATCGACAAGGTCATCGCGCGCGCCGAAGCGGTCCGCCTCGCCCGCGACGTCATCAACCTCACCGTGAAGCTCGAAGCCAACCATGACTCGCTCCGACTGCACGTGTCCGCTCTCGCTCCGACGGTGCTGGACATTGCCGGCGTCGGCCCCGTCTCAGCGGCCGTGTTCCTCACCGCGTACTCGCACGCCGGCAGAGTCCGCAGCGAAGCCGCGTTCGCGTCACTCGCGGGCGCGGCGCCGAGCCCCGCGTCCAGCGGCAATACCAACAGACACCGACTGAACCGGCACGGCGACCGGCGGCTGAACTCGGCGCTCGAGACCGTCGCCCGTGTCCGGCTCTCCTACGATCCCGACACCCGCGCCTACAAACAACGCCGCCTCGCCGAAGGCAAGACTGCGAAAGAGGTCCGGCGCATGCTCAAGCGCTATATCGCCCGACAGATCTATCGCCACCTCACTGCCACCATGACTGCCTGACGCATACCGGGAAGGCCTCAGCTCGGTCGCAGGAAGAGCGAGATCAGCAGCACCGCGATTCCGATCCAGATCAATCCGATCGCTGGTCCTTTGAGCAGGTCAGCTTGGAACCGGCCCTCCTCGTCACGGCTGCGACTGGCAGCATTCAGCAGGTCCGCAAGGACGCCTGGCCGGATGAACAACAGAACCCCGGCTGCGATCGCTGCCGGGCCGAGAATGAGACCTGGTACCCACATCGTCACTCCTTGTCGCGTGGAACAAGCCCCACGGGCGCGTGTCTGTGAGCACGGTCGGCATCTTCTCCGCTTTCACGGTCTCGCCGGCGAGCGAGCTGCTGGCGGAGCTTGTGGATGAAGGTGGCTTCGAGGAAACCGGCCAAGGCCAGCGCGGCGATAGCGAAAAGCACGTTCGCCGGGGCTTGGGCTTGGTTGAAGACAATGATCGGCAAGCCGACCACGAAGGCCGCGCCCACGATGACGTTCATCCACGCGCCCACCAGACCCCCCGGCGCGTCAGGCACTCCATCCATCCATCGATCCGGCACCAGCCAGACGCTACTCCCTGTGTCTCACCGGCCGGAGCGCAGCTCCGTTGAGGGTTGACGTCACCCATAGAAGGGTCGGATGCGACTCGGGTGGTTTAATCATCGGGCGACGCCCACGTGGGCGATTTAGGGCAGGCAGCTCCGTCGCTCGCTGACTGCCGCACCCCGACCTACTCCATGACCCAAGGACGCGACTGCGCGTCCTCGCGGAGCCGATCCCGGAGCGCAGCACGGTCTACCCCGACCTGGAGTGCGCACCATGCACGCACTACGAGAACGCATTCCCGTTCAGTGTTCAAGACATCAAGAAGGTCAGGCATGTCACGGTTGGCGTGTTTGATCCCGTTGTAGGTGCTCACCATGCGTGTGGCCCAGTCGGCGCCGTTGAATGGGAGAACGTCACCAACGTCGACGAGTATCCGGGCAAGACGGCGCGCCAGGACTACTCCCCCAGCTTTTCTCCGGCTCAGCCCGTCACGGCGGGATAGCTCGTACCCCAAGGCCTCAACGCCGGGCCCCACTTGCGCGAGTAGCGCGACCGGGGTGACGTTGCGCATATCGATGCTGCTCACGATCGGGTCAATGATCCGCCGAAGGCGCGACCAGACCCCAAACCAACAACGAAGCCCCTCTGGTCCGAGGTCCTGATAGGTAATGAGGTGATGTCGACGCTTGGGTCGGAGGGCCGTCTTCTCGTGACTCGAGGTCACCGGTCGCCAGAACATCCGCTCGTCGCCGTCGCGATACACGTACACGTCCGCAGGATGCTGCACAGAGTGGATCAACCCGACCTCCGTGTGCCACCCCGATATGACGAGGAGATCGCGCAGCGCAGTATGCACGCGAAGATGACGCTCCCATGCGACCGGAGTCCGCGCACGCGTCTCAACCAGGAGATCGGTGCGGAGCTCGATGAGGTCGCTTTCCTCACGCTCGGCGAGACGAGCCTGCGGCCTCAGCACGATATCGACAGCACCCCACCGCCCGAGCTCTACATCCTCTGAGAGCTCACGGCGGTACTCCAACCCCCTTCCCGAGGATTCGTACGCAGTCCAAGCGCTGGCTCCGACCCAATTGCGAAGGTGCGACACGACGGCTCGGAGCGCAACCGCGGCGGTGTAGTCGCAGTCCTCGTGCCCACCAAAGACAATGTGCTGCACGCGGATCCGTCCGCTGCCTGGCCCTCCGCTTCTCGCGCTGTAACCGCCTCTACGGCAGCCAAGGAGTGTGACAAACCCCCTACGATCACGGAACCGCAGCAGCCGCGGCACGTCGTGCACCTCCGCTGCGGCCTCGGGGTCGATCAAGTCGAATACGTCCGATTCCGCGCGGAACCACCGAGGAACCGGTCCAGCAGCAGGCGACGGCCACGTCACCTGCAGCACAACCCCGTCGTCCGTGCGCTCGAGGACCACATCGCCATCGCCGACCCTGGCAGGGTCACCAACCAGTCGACCAAAGCGACGCTCTCCCAAAGACAGGGTGTTCGAATCCAGCGAACTCGTCATGCCCTGAATGTACGGGGCACCTCCGGCACCGCCGCCTCCACACCCAATAGGCCGATCATCATCCAAGGCTGAAGCCCGGCGGCGTCCGGTAGCCGATCGGCCTCTGAGACGGAATTGAGCACTTCAGAAGCTGCATGCCACCGATTGACCGTCGTTGCCGGTCAGGTCGTGACGGATTTCTTCCAGATCCGCACCAGGACCCCGTCTGGTTCACGCCGTTCGCCGCCGAGGGCGAACCCGGCGCGAATCGCTACCCGCATCGAAGCCGAGTTCTCGGGCTCGATCGCGAGCTGCGGAGCCAAGGACAGTCGCGATGCGCTTCGCGCCAGAGCACCAACGGCATCCGTGGCGAGACCCCGTCCTCGATGCCCGGAAAGCAGGGCGTAGAACAAGTCGACCGAGTCGCCGCGCGGAGCCGCGCCGCACGTTCCCGCGCGCACACCATCGCCTGTGCAGATGACCCACCGGAACGACCGTCCCTCCCGAGCACGCTTCACAAAAGAGCGGCATCGCTCACGGGCTCGGGCTTCGGTCATGGTCGCGGGATAGAAGGTCCAGCGGGTGACCTCCGCGTCCTGACTCAGCGCGTACTCGATCGGCCAGTCTCCTTCTGAGAGCGCAGCCAGCGAACCGCCAGTCAGCGGCAGATCCAACCGGTCAGGCCACACGTCACCCATCACCTCACGGTAGCCCGTGGGGCCGGCAACGAGGGGAGAATCACGGTCGGCACGGACGGGTCGAACACGCCCTCGGTGGCGCACGCCATCGTGCAGTGCTCCGCTCGTCAGCACGTCCCGACAGCGGATCGCCCCGCGGACGCCGGAGAGGCTGGCGACGACGACGAGCGACATCCGGCCCGTACCGATAGGCGATCGGAAACCGGGCGGTCAGGAGAGCTGCACTGTAGGACTGTCCCATGATTGATCGTGCCGAGACCCGTGAGGTCACGCTCGAGTGCCCCCAGCCCGCAGAGCGCGCAGTGCAAGTCATCGCCGGTTGGCTAGCTGAGAGGAGCGGGAGCGCCGTCGAAGCCACGACGGAGGGTGCTGTCGATCTTGGCTCGCGGTTCACGTACCGGATGTGGGGCGCCACGCGACGGGGCTTACGCAGGCTGCCGATGCGGTTGTCTTGGCGTGTTGCCGACAGGACGACGGGGAGCAGCGTCTCGATTCAGATGCGCAGCGACGAGGGCGAGTACCTCGTCCGCACCCACCAGCATCACCTGGTCTATCAACGAACGTTCGACGTGTTGAGCGACGAGCTGACTTCGCTGTTGACGTAGCTGCCCTGCGGTGACCATTCGGGGATCCGGAAACGGACGAGATTGAGATGGCTTCCGATCAGCGCACTACGTTGACCGTCGCGGACGACGGTCGTGCGCGTGGTCCGGATCAGCCACGAATGCTCGTTCGTAGATGTCGTAGACCACCGCAGCCTTCGCGTCGTTGTAGCGGATGCGTTCGCCAGCGCGCACCGCCTCAGCCTTCGCGTCTGCGTACGCCTGACGATCTTCAGGGTGGGTCCGCAACCACTCCACGAACACGCGATGTCGTCGCGGCTCCACCGCATCCGGCGACCACACGTGCAGGTTGGTGTTGGGATCGCCGAGGGTGAGCTGACGGTGTGCGTCGCCGGCGATCGCGTCGCGGAAGATCAGACGAAACCCAACGGCTTCGAGCCGCGGGAGCCAGGCATCCTCCTCGAGCACGTCGGGCACGAGCAAGTCGGCGTCGATGACCGGCTTGGCGGTCATCCCGGGCACGGCCGTCGAGCCGACGTGTCGGAGCGTGCCATCAGCGCCGAGCGCACGGTCGACGAGATCGCGCACGCGCAGGTAGGAGTCGATCCACGACGGGTCGTACGCCTGCGGTGGACCGGGCTCGGTCTGTCGGAACGCGATGCGCTGCGATTGACGGGCTGCATTGCCGTTGTCGACGAACGGACGCCAGAGGGGGTGCGTCACCACAGTCCCATCATGGACCGCTCAACGCGTCTCGGCCGCCCGTCCCCGACGGTGCGGGACCGTTGGGTGCGAAGAAGGGGCTTCGAGTTCACGCACCCACGCCACCTCCCGCTCGAGCTGACCGGTCCTCGAGAAGAGACGCACTTGCTGCGTGTCGGACAGCACGGCGGCGAGTGCACTCCGGTCCGCCGGACCGAATCCGAGTTTCTGCCAGAAGGGCCCTGATCGGCGCGAGAAGAGCCACGCCCGCGATGCGCCCGAGCGGGATGCTTCTTCGAGGGCGAACCTCGCGAGGGCCGTGCCGGCGCCAGCGGTGCGCCGTGTGCTCGAGACCGCGACGCTCCGGATCAGAACGTCCGCGCCGTCAGTGCTGGTTTCGTATCCGCAGCTGCCGACGATCTTGCCATCGTGGTCGCGCTCGACCCAGACTCGGACGGCGGGTGAGTCGAGACCAGCGATGGTGAGATCAGCTTCGCTGAGGAACGCACAGAGCTCCTGGACGTCGTCGCTCGTCACCGGTTGGTAGGTCATGACTCATGCTCTCGCAACACGCCGCCCTGACCGGGACCGGCTGTCAAGACGGCTTCCATGGCGGCTGACCGGCGTCCAGGACGAGGCGGACTGCACGTCTCGCTTCGTCAGGTACGAGACGTTCCTCGTCGAGTGACGTCGCTGCGACCCATCTCGGCTCGTACGTGTTGCGCTCCGACGTCCGGGCGAGCTCCGGCCCGCCGAGCGACACTTCCGAAGAGGCGACTCGCACCGCGAAGTACGCGGCAGGCACGGCGCGGTCCACAGGGACGTCGAGCAGCTCGCCCACGTCGCCGCTGAGCCCGGTCTCTTCGAGCAGTTCACGACGGCAGGCCTCGCGCAAGGTCTCGCCCGCTTCCACGCCGCCTCCGGGAAGCACGCAGTAGCTCCGGCCGTCCTGGAACCGCCTGATGACGAGGACCTGCCCATCGAGCAGGACGACCGCCGCGGATCGGATGCGCATGCTGCCAGTCCACCATGCGCCGGCTCGAACCAACAGAACCCGCGACGACTGATGACCCAGCGCGACGCTTCGTCCTCCTCTGGGTGGCGCCTGTGCGCGGGACGTGGGCGAGCCACCAGGATGGACCGGACCACGCGAGCGCGTCGGTCGGAGAGGACACCGTGTCGGACGACATCAGCAATGCCGGACTGCAGGCCATGATCGAGCGAGCCGGGCGGATCACCGCCGACGAGGCAGAGACGCTCGACGTCGCGTGGAAGGCCGACGAAGGCATCCTGCTGCCGGAACCGAGTGCATCCCTCGCGATCCAGGGAGGCGCTGACGGGCGGATGGTCACGAACGCCGACCTCGTGGCTGCATGGCAGCACGCGCTCGAGGCCGCAGGAGCAGCGGGCCGCGTCGAGGAGATCGAGGCCGCGCAGCAGGCCGGACGCGCGGTGCGACACTCGGATGCGCGCCTCCGCGACCGGGCGGGCGCCGAGGAGGCAGTCCGATCCGCGGTGCTCGCCGCCGGGGTCCGTGACCTCGTCTCGGACGACGAGTACGCGACCTTGACGGCCGCCTGGCGGAAGGTGCTCGGGAACGTCTGACCCGTAGCCGGTCGGAGCCCCGACCTCCCGGCGTCGAACCGTCAGGGGCGGGCGACGCCGCTGAAGTCCGGTGAGCCGTCCGGCGCCGCTGGCAGCGGTGTCCCGTCGACGTAGCGCGGCCAGGCGAGCGCGCGGGCGCCGTCCGGTCGACGTTCGTAGAGCAGACCGTCGCTGCCAGCGACCGTCACGGTCGAGGCCTCAGGGGCCGACGTGCCGTCCGCGGTGGTCGACCGGCTCACCTCGGCTCGGGACTCCCCGTGGTCGGCGGAGGGCTCGGACGCCGCCGCGGGACCGGCTGGTCCGGGGACGCCAGACCACGCGTCGTCGATTAGGGCGGCCGTACTCCGCCTGTCGGGGACGGACACCGTGGGGACGGTCTCCGCCGCGACCTCGGGCTTCGACGATCCGGTCGGCGCCGGCTGGGGCAACGTGGCTGCAGACGGCGCGGAGGACGCACCCGGCCATGCAAGGGCGGGATCGCGCGGTCGGAACAGTGCGTTGCTCAGCGGCACGACCACCGTTCCGAGCAGATCGAGGATCACCACGACCCACACCAGTCGCCAGTACCCGCTGGCGAGGTCGAGATCGGGAGCCAGGAGCGGCACCGACAGCAGCAGGGCGAGCAGCGCGATCACCCCGACGGTCGTCTTCGCGACGAGCTGCAGCAGCGGGGTCGGGTAGCGCCGGTGGATAACGAGGAGCAGGTGGACGTGCAGCAGCGCGAAGCGTGCGACGAACACGATGCCGACCCACTGCATGAACTGTTCGCCGACGATCCAGATCCCGTCACCGCCGAAGGGGTCGGCCGGGACGATCCAGACCTTGGCGAGGCCGGTGGCGAGCAGGTACAGGGAGACGATGATGCTCGCGAACGCGAACCTCCCGGACCGTCTCGACGACACGTCGGCGTCGTACCAGGACAGGAGCGCGAAGACGACGACCACGACGACGGTCAGCAGGAGTTGCACGGCGACCCGACCGAAGTCCCCGAGGAGCACCGCGACGATGCCGACCAGTCCAGCGGCGACGACGGCACCGATGATCGTCTTGAAGACCAGGGGGCGGACCTTCGCCCACCGTGGGTCGATCGTGCCCGTCAGGACATCCGTGCTCGCCATGCGCGCCCTCCCTCACATCGGTGTCCCCGAACACTAGCGGGGGTCGACCCTCCGGGCGTGCGAGAATCGGGCCGTGGGGGAAACGAAGGTGTTGCCAGCGGACGCGCCGGAAGTCGCGGAACTCGAAGCGCAGGGGTGGCGGGTCACCGCCCGGTCGTTCGGCGCGCAACTCGACGTCGACCGGATCGACCGGCAGCGGCTGCAGTCACTCGTGGACCGCACCGCCGGCACCGGGACGACGCGGCCGCTCGGCCCCGACGACGTCGACGCGGTCCTGCGGCTCGACGCTCTGACGGCCCACGACTACCCCGGCGGCGTCGCGACCCAGCACACCCCGCTCGACCGCGGGACGGCGACCCCGACGTCGACGAGACCGGCGTTCGGAAACGTCACGCCGGACGTGAACTCGTCGCGATGACCTTCGTCGAACGGACGGGCCCCACGCTGAAACCGACTTCACGGTCGTCCACCCGGG
>NZ_BACZ01000588.1 GCF_000333375.1 Curtobacterium sp. B18 | reverse complement strand
CGTCCGCCCCGACGAACCTCCAGGGCGCGCCGTAGCGCTCCGCCGCAGCGAGTCAGCACCGCCCCGCCGGGCCCGGCCATCCCCGCGCCCCGCGCCCCGCGCCCGGCGCCCGGCGCCCGCGACGCCTACGCGTCGATGCGGTCGCGGTCGAGCCCCTCGCCGGCGAGGATGAACTCCTTGCGCGGCGCCACGTCGTTGCCCATGAGCAGCTCGAAGACCTTCGCAGCACTCTCGGCATCGGGCACGTTCACCCGCCGGAGCGTCCGGTGCGTCCGGTCCATCGTGGTCTCCGCCAGCTGGTCGGCATCCATCTCGCCGAGGCCCTTGTACCGCTGGATCGGCTCCTGGTACTTCTTGCCCTGCTTCTCGAGCTTCTTCAGGACCGCCTGCAGCTCGGCCTCGGAGTACGTGTACAGCGTGTCGTTCGCCTTGCCGCGGTTCACCACGACGACCCGGTGCAGCGGCGGAACCGCGGCGTACACCCGACCCTGCTCGATCATCGGCCGCATGTACCGGAAGAAGAGCGTCAGCAGGAGCGTCCGGATGTGTGCGCCGTCGACGTCGGCGTCGGACATGATGATGATCTTGCCGTAGCGGGCCTGGTCGATCTCGAACGTCCGACCGGAGCCGGCGCCGATGACCTGGATGATCGACGCGCACTCGGCGTTCGAGAGCATGTCGGACACCGAGGCCTTCTGGACGTTGAGGATCTTGCCCCGGATCGGCAGCAGCGCCTGGTACTCGCTGTTGCGGGCGAGCTTGGCGGTGCCGAGCGCCGAGTCGCCCTCGACGATGAAGAGCTCGGTGCCTTCGGCGTCCTGCTTGCGGCAGTCGGCGAGCTTCGTCGGCAGCGAGGAGTTCTCGAGCGCGTTCTTCCGACGCTGGGTCTCCTTGTGCGCCCGGGCCGAGATGCGGGTCTTCATCTCGGCGACGACCTTCTCGAGCAGGGTCGCCGCCTGGGCCTTCTCGGTGCGCTGGGTCGACGTGAGGATCTCGGTCAGCCGCTTCGACACGACCTGGTCGACGATCTTCCGCACAGCGGGGGTGCCAAGGACCTCCTTCGTCTGCCCCTCGAACTGCGGTTCCGGCAGTCGGACGGTCAGCACGGCGGTGAGACCGGCGAGCACGTCGTCCTTCTCGAGCTTGTCCTGGCCGACCTTGAGCTTGCGGGCGTTCGCCTCGACCTGGGTGCGCACGGCCTTGACGACACCGGACTCGAACCCGGCCTGGTGCGTCCCGCCCTTGGGCGTCGCGATGATGTTGACGAAG
>NZ_BACZ01000589.1 GCF_000333375.1 Curtobacterium sp. B18 | reverse complement strand
GCGACAGTCCACGGGCCTCCGCCAGCGTGAAATGTCGCCCAGCGCGTGAGCACGCCGCGCGCGCCGCCGCGGGCGCGCGGTCGCGCGGGGGCGCGAGGGCGGGGCGGCCCCGAGACTCGGCCCCGCGGACAGAACTCGCGCTGCCGAGGCACGAAACAGTCCGCCCAGCCGAGTCTCGCACTCCCGCCCGCTCCGGCTGCCCGACCCGCCGGCCCGCCGTTCGCGCTGGGCGACAGTTCACGGGCCCCCGCCGCGTGAACTGTCGCCCAGCACGTGAGCACGCCCCCGCGGCGGGCGCGCGGGCGCGCGGGCGCCGCCGGCGCCGGCGCCGGCGGCCCCGAGACTCGGCCCCGCGGACGGAACTCGCGCCGCCGGGGCACGAAACAGTCCGCCCAGCCGAGTCTCGCGCTCCCGCCCGGTCCGGCTGCCCGGCCGGCCGGCCCGCCGGTCCGCCGCCCGGACCGACCGTTCGCGCGAGGCGACTGTTCACGGGGCTCCGGCCGCGTGAACTGTCGCCCAGCGCGTGAACACGCGACCACGGGCGGACGGGAG
>NZ_BACZ01000590.1 GCF_000333375.1 Curtobacterium sp. B18 | reverse complement strand
GCGGTGATGGCGATCGGCGTTGGTCGAGCGACCCGGCGCCCACGCTCGCCGAGTTCAAGTCCTGGGTCGCCGCCGGTGACATCGGGTACTACGTCTCCTCCGGTTCGGGCGGCGGCATGGGCGGCGGATCGTCCACCGCGTCGGCCATCCAGGAGTGGGTCGCGGCGAACTTCTCGTCCACGACCGTGGGCGGGCAGACCGTGTACGACCTGAGCAGCACGAAGTGACCGACGACGAGGGCGCGGTGGATAGGCTCGCGGGCGTGACCGGCCAACCGCTGCAGCGCACCGACGGGTCCCCCGTCCGCGTCCTCGTCGTCGACGACGAGCACGCCCTCGCGGACGCCGTCGCCCTCGCGTTCGAGGGCGACGGCTGGTCCGTGCGGACGGTGCACCGCGGACGCGACGTCCTGTTCGCGGCACGCGAGTCGCAGCCGGACGTGATCGTGCTCGACGTGATGCTGCCGGACATCGACGGCTTCGAGGTCCTCGAACGGCTCCGGGACGCCCGGGACGACGTGCGCGTGCTGTTCCTCACCGCGCGGGACGCCCCCGAGGACCGGCTCGCCGGACTCACCGGCGGTGGCGACGACTACCTCACGAAGCCGTTCGGCATCGAGGAACTCCTCGTCCGGGCACGCATCCTCGCCCGCACCTCACCCCGGGTGACGGCGGTCGCCGGCTCCGCCGGGACGAGCGTCGGCGACCTCCACCTCGACGAGGACACCAGGACGGTCACGCGGGCCGGCGAGCAGATCGACCTCACCCCGACCGAGTACGAGCTGCTGCGACACCTCGCACGGAACGCCAACCGCGTGCTCTCGCGGGAGCAGCTGCTCGCCAACGTGTGGGGCATGGACTTCGGCACGTCGTCCAACCTCGTGGACATGTACGTGTCGTACCTCCGCAAGAAGCTCGACGCCGGACGCGAGCCGATGCTGCAGACCGTGCGCGGGGCCGGGTACGTGCTCCGGCCGACGACGTGAGCCGACGGCGGCGGCCGAGCCGCGCCTCCCGGACCACGACCGTGACCGAACGGTCCCGACGCGTGCCGTCGCTGCGGTGGCGGATCGTGGCGGCCGTCGCCCTCCTGCTCGTCGCGACCAACGTCGTCGTCGGGGCGGTGACGGTCGTCGCGTTCCGCGGGTACCTCGTCGATCGACTCGACGCGGAACTCGCGACGGCGGCGAACCGGACCGTCGGCGGACAGGACGGCGACCGTCCCCCGCCACCGACGAGCAGCTCCGGCTCGGACCCGGAGAACGCGTTCATCGGCGCACCCGGGCAGTCCGCCGGGACGGTCGTCGCGATCCGTCGCGACGGCGCGACGGTCCTCGGCGGGTACACGGACAGCAGCGGCCGACAGCACGGGCTGACGTCGGCGCAGGAGGCGACGCTCGCCGGGATCGCCAGCGACGGCGACCCGGTGACGGTCCACCTCGGGGCGCTCGGCTCGTACCGTGCCCAGGCGATCGGCGACGACGGCGACGTGTTCGTCACGGCGCTGCCCCTCGGCGACCTCGACGCCGCGATCGGCCGCCTGCTGCTCGTCATCGGGGTGGTGACGGTGCTCGGCCTGCTCGTCGCGGCGTGGGCGCTCACGCTGCTCGTCCGACGGTCGCTCCGACCGCTCGAGCGGGTCGCGGCGGTGGCCTCCGACGTCACGGGGCTCGACCTGGAGCGCGGCGGCACCGACATCCCGGTGCGGGTGGCCGCCGGGGACCTCGCGGCGAACCGCGAGGTCGCGCAGGTCGGCACCGCGCTCAACCGGCTCCTCGGGCACGTCGCCCGCGCGCTGACGGTCCGGCGGGACGCCGAGGCGGGCATGCGCACGTTCGTCGCCGACGCGTCGCACGAGCTGCGCACCCCGATCGCGACCGTGCGGGCGTACGCGGAGCTGACCGCGACGACCTCGGACCTCCCCACGATCCACCGGAACGTCGAGCGCATCGGGCGGGAGGCCGTGCGGATGGGCGACCTCGTCGAGGAGCTCCTCTTGTTGGGGCGCCTAGAAGCCGTCGCGCTGGCCTCGGGACGGGCGCCGGTGCGGGGACCCGTCGACCTGACCTCGCTCGTCGTCGAGGCGACCATGGACGCGCGTGCGACCGCACCGGACCACCGCTGGACGCTGCAGGTGCCGGACGACCACCCGCTCGTGGTCTCGGGGGACGCGACGCAGCTGCGGCGGGTCGTGACGAACCTGCTGGCGAACGCGCGGACGCACACGCCGGCCGACACCACGGTGGTGGTCTCGCTGCAGCGGTCGGGCGAGGTCGCGCGGCTCGTGGTCGCGAACGACGGGCCGGTCATCCCCGCCGAGGCCCTCCCGACCCTGTTCGAGCGGTTCACCCGCGGCGAGGCGTCCCGGTCCCGCGAGCACGGGACGAGCGGCCTCGGGCTCGCCATCGTCCGGGCCGTGGTGACCGCGCACGACGGGCTCGTCCGGGTGGTGTCGGAGCCGGGGCGGACGGCGTTCACGGTCGACCTGCCGGGCGGGGCGGCGGACGGGGTGGTTGACCTGGGCTGACCGGGCGGTCCGGCGGACGGGGCGGCTGACCTGGACTGACCGGGCGGGGCGGTGGGCCGGGCGGGTTCGCTCCGGCCGCCCGGAGCAACTAGGTTCGGACGGTGCCCTCACGCCTGTCCGCACTCGCCGGTGACCTCCGCATCCGGGCAGGGGTGGCGGCCGTGGTCCTCGTCTGGGCCCTCTACCAGTGCTTCTGGAACATCGGCGGGCCGAACATCACCGGTGACGAGGACATCTACCTCCGGGCCGGCTGGCAGTACGTGCACGGCGACTTCTCGTTCAACCGCGAGCACCCCCCGACGGCGAAGTACCTCTTCGGTCTCGCCCAGCTCGTCGCAGGGCAGGGACCGATCGGTCCGCGGGTGCTCGTCGCGCTGCTCACCTTCGGCGTCGGCATCGCGCTCTATGGGTGGCTCCGACGCGAACTCGGGTACTGGGGTGCGCTGCTCGCCGCGGCGCTCTGGTGGCTGACACCCCGCGGCGGTGCCGGTCCGCGCGTCGACCGGCTCGCGCTGCTCGACCCCGTGATGACCGCCTTCGCGGTGCTCGCGGTCGCGACGGCGTGGGTGTGGATCCGCGGCAACCGCTGGTGGCTGGCGCCGGTGTCCGGGGCCCTGATGGCCCTGTCGGTGACGAGCAAGGTGTCCACCGTGGTGCTGCTGCCGGCGTTCCTGCTGCTGCCCGTCCTGTTCCGTGCCTGGCGTCGGCTGCTCGTCGGCGGTGCGATGTGGGCGGTGGCGTTCGGGATCGTGTTCTTGGTGTCCTACGTGCCGATGGGCGTCCGGTCCGCGATCCGTTACATGATCGACTTCCAGGAGGGGCAGAACACCCTCGGGCACCCGATCACCATCGGCGGCACCGTGTACCGGTTCGCGCCGTGGTGGGCGAACCTGCACTTCATGGAGGCCGGCACGGGCGCGCTCCTGCTCGTCGTCCTGGCGGTCGGCGTCGTCGCCGCTCTCGGGATCCGGCCCGACCGCCTCGTCGCCTACGTCGGGGTCGTCCTGGCGCTGCTGGTGGGCTTCTACGTGGTCGTCGCCAAGATCGCACTGCCCACCTACTA
>NZ_BACZ01000591.1 GCF_000333375.1 Curtobacterium sp. B18 | reverse complement strand
GGCTCTCGAGCACGAGGTCGAGTCGCCGCGCCGTCGTGTAGCCGAGGGTCCGCGACCGCGGCAGGAAGCGTGCGAGCAGGCGGCCGAAGCCCGTGCGGTGGAAGAAGCGGTTGAGCGAGAGGCCGTAGCCGATCTTGGTCCACCCGACACGTCCACGCGGGCGGAACGCCACGGCGTCGAGGAGTCCGTCGTCCGGTTCCGCAGCGGGCAGGAGCAGGAGACCGGCGGTGAGGGTGCCGCAGTTGCCGACGATGACCGTGTGTGCGCGCATGCCGTGCTCCTCGCCGCCGTCGAGGCGGTACCGGAGGTCGATCTGACGGTTGCCCACGACGGACCGGAGGATCGGGTCGGAGTAGGCGAGCCACCCGAAGCGCTTCTTCAGCCCGGCGTTCGTCTCGGCCGCCATCCGGGCATCGAGACCGATGCCCGCCATCACGAGGAACGCGTGCTCGGCGGTGTCCCCGTCCGCCGAGGTCAGCGCGGCGAACGCGACGTCGACGGGACGGTCCGCGCCGCGGAACGCCGACCGGACGGCAGCCGTCACGTCACCGATCGGGATCCCGAGGTTCCGTGCGTAGAGGTTGCCGGTCCCCGTCGGGAGCAGGGCGATCGGGATCCGGGATCCGTGCAGGACCTCGGCCGCCACCCGGAGCGTGCCGTCGCCACCGACGACCAGCACGACGTCGGGCGCACCGGCTCGCGCCTCCTGCGCGGCGGCGCGGCCGTCGTCGCCGGCAGCGGTCTCGAACCACACCGTGTCGTCCCACCCGAGCGACCCCTGTTCGGTGGCGACCGCCGAACGGAGGGCGGCGAGGTCGACCGCCGAGGGGTTGACGACCACCGCGGCCCGCTGCCGCGCGCTCGGGCGTCGGTCGGGGTCGAGGGCTTCGTGGGGAGAGGGCACCAGACGACGCTACCGTCGGGCGCGGTGCCGGAACGGTCGGTACCGGGCGTGTCCGAACCGCGCGGATCCGGCGAACCTGGCAATCCGGGTCGGTCTGCGCAGGAACACGGGCCAGACTCGCAGCACGGCGAGTGCCGGGCGCCTTCGGCACCTGAGCGGTACCTCTCCTGAACAGGCAGGGGCCGTCATGGCCAGCACGCCCATCGTCCGCTCACTCACCCTCATCGGCACCGGGATCGGACTGGCGGCGGCGCTCGCGCTCGCGTCCTCCGCACCGGCATCGGCCGCGACCGTCATCGACGGTCCGATCGACCTCGGCACCGCAGCGACCTACGGGGTCCTCGGTGCCTCCACCGTCACGAACACCGGGCCGACGACCGTGCAGGGCGACCTCGGCGTCTCGCCGGGCACCTCGATCACCGGCTTCGGCGGCACCGGGAACGGCATCGTGAACGGCACGGTGCACCAGACCGATGCGGCGGCCACCCAGGCGCAGGCCGACACGACGACGGCGTACGGCGTGGCCGCGTCGCTCACCCCGACCCAGACCGGGATCACCGAGCTGAACGGTCTGAGCCTGTCGCCCGGCGTGTACACCGGCGACGCGCTGCGACTCGCCGACACCGGGACCCTGACGCTCGCGGGCAGCGCGGACTCCGTCTGGGTGTTCCAGGCCGCGTCCACGCTGACGATCGGGTCGGGTACGCGCATCCTCATCACCGGCGGGGCCAGTTCCTGCAACGTCTTCTGGCAGGTCGGCAGCTCCGCCACCATCGGCAGCGCCGCACAGTTCCAGGGCACCGTCCTCGCGGACCAGTCCGTCACGGCCACCACGGGTGCGACGGTCGTCGGCCGACTCCTCGCACGGAACGCCGCGGTCACGCTCGACACGAACACGATCACGGCGCCGACCGGGTGCCCGGCCCCCGGGACGCCCTCCGAGACGGTCGCGCCGACGATCACCTCGGGTACGCCCACGGCAGCGACCGCCGGGACGCCGTACTCGTTCCCGGTGACCGCGACCGGCAGCCCGGCGCCGACGTACTCCGACGGTGGCACGCTCCCGCCGGGACTCACCATCAACCCCACCACCGGGGTCATCTCCGGCACCCCGACGACACCCGGCACCACGACCGTGACGATCACGGCGGACAACGGCACGGCTCCGGCCGACACCGAGACGTACGTCCTGACCGTCCGCGCGCCCGCGGTGGTCCCGTCGCCGTCGGCCACCCCGACGGCTCCGACGTCGAGCGCTCCGGCGGTCCCGGTCGCGGCCGGCTCGGGCGGCGGTGGCTCGGGGACGTCCCCCGCCGAGCTGGCGTTCACCGGCAGCGACCCGACGATCCCGCTCACGATCGCCGGAGCGCTCCTCGTCGCCGGCTCCGCACTCCTCGTGCTGCGGTCCCGTACCCTGCGGACCCGACGACGTCCGGCACCGCGCGCGTAGCGTCGGGGGCATGACGAAGCACTGGGTTGCACCGCGGTTCGGCGGCAGCGAAGTCCTCGAGTACGTCGACACCGAGGTGCCGGCACCCGGCCCGGGCGAGGTGACGATCGACGTCCGTGCCGCCGGGATGAACCCCGCGGACACCAAGCACACCCGGCAGGGCGACCCGTCGGACCTGCCCGTCCCCGTCGGCTACGAGGTCGCTGGGGTCCTCGTCGCCGCGAAGGACATCGAGACCAAGGACCAGATCGCCGCCACCGCGTCGATCTCGGCCGCCGACCCGACCATCGGCGCGCTCATCGCCGAGGCCATCGACAAGGTGGGCAAGGAAGGCGTC
>NZ_BACZ01000592.1 GCF_000333375.1 Curtobacterium sp. B18 | reverse complement strand
GGTCGTCACAAGGCGATCGCGAACCTCGACGGCACGGAGGACCTCATCATCACGCAGGAGGAGCTGACCGACCGCGCGAGGCAGAAGAACCCGGGGGCACAGCACGTGTCCGTCGGCAACTTCATGAACGCGCCGCAGTACGACCAGGTCGTCGACCAGCTCAAGAACCAGTAACGCAGTGCAGTATCGGAGGGGACGGNCCNCNGCCCGTCCCCTCCACACGTCCACAACGCCACGTCACGAAGCAAGGAGAACCCCGATGCCCGTCCTGCAGGAGAGCCAGATCCGGATCCACACCGAGGACACCGCACCGACGAAGTCGGAGGCGATGAAGGAGGCGGCCGAGATCCTCGAGGCTGCAGGCGCGGTCACCGCGGACTACTACCCGGCCATGCTCGAGCGCGAGAAGAGCGTCTCGACGTACATGGGGAACTTCCTCGCCATCCCGCACGGCACGAACGACGCGAAGGACGCCATCAAGTCCTCGGCGCTGTCGTTCATCCGCTACGCGACGCCCATCGACTGGGACGGCAACCCCGTCCGCTTCGTCGTCGGGATCGCCGGTGTCAACAACGAGCACCTCGACATCCTGTCCAAGATCGCGATCGTGTTCAGCGACGAGGACGAGGTCCAGAAGCTGACCGACGCGCCGGACACCGCCGCGATCCTGTCGATCCTCGGCGAGGTCAACGAGTGAGCACCCCCACCGCGGTCCACTTCGGCGCGGGCAACATCGGCCGCGGCTTCGTCGGGCTCCTGCTGCACGAGGCCGGCTACGAGGTCGTCTTCGCCGACGTCGCCGCGCCGCTCATCGACGCGCTCGCCGCTGCCGACTCGTACACCGTGCACGAGGTCGGCCACGACGCGCGTGACCACGAGGTCACGAACTTCCGCGCGCTGAACAGCGCCCAGGACGAAGCCGGCGTCGTCGCCGAGATCGCCGCCGCCGCGGTCGTCACGTGCGCCGTCGGCCCGAACGTGCTGAAGTTCATCGCCCCGGTCATCGCCCGGGCCCTCGAACAGCGCGGCCCCGACGCCGCCCCGATCGCGGTGATGGCGTGCGAGAACGCCCTGAACGCCACCGACCGTCTTTGTGAGTTCATCGTCGAGGCGCTGCCGGCCGACGTGCGCGACAAGGCGCTCGCCAAGGCCGTCTTCGCGAACACCGCCGTCGACCGCATCGTCCCGGCCCAGCCCGACGGTGCCGGCCTCGACGTCACCGTCGAGACCTACTACGAGTGGGCCATCGACCGCACACCGTTCGGCGGGAACGAGCCCGAGATCCCGGGTGCCCACTACGTGGACGGCCTCGCGGCCTCGATCGAGCGCAAGCTCTTCACCGTCAACACCGGGCACGCCACCGTCGCCTACCACGGCTTCCTCGCGGGGGCGGACAAGATCTCGGACGCGATCGCGATCCCCGCGGTCCGCTCCGAGCTCGAGTCGGTGCTCGCCGAGACGAGCGACCTGCTCGTCCGTCGTCACGAGCTCGACCCCGAGGTGCACCGCGCCTACGTGCAGGCGATCATCGGCCGCTTCGAGAACCCGCACCTGCCCGACACCGTGACCCGGGTCGGCCGGCAGCCGCTGCGGAAGCTCTCCCGTGACGAGCGCTTCGTGTCGCCCGCCGCCGCCCTCGCCGAGGACGGCACGGAGCCGACGGCGTTGCTCGACGCCATGGGGGCCGCGCTGCGCTTCGACGTGCCGGACGACGAGCAGAGCGTCGAACTCCAGGCACTGCTGCGCTCGGACCGGAGCGACGCGGACGTCGTGACCGAGATCACCGGGCTCGACCCGCAGCACCCGCTGCACGCCGCGTTCGCGGACCGGGTGCGGTCCGCGCGCGCCTAGCGTCCTCGACGCCCCCGAGAGACGGACGGGAGGCGC
>NZ_BACZ01000593.1 GCF_000333375.1 Curtobacterium sp. B18 | reverse complement strand
AAGAACGCGCTCGTCGAGGCCGACGGCGACTACGACAAGGCCGTCGAGCTCCTCCGCATCAAGGGCGCGAAGGCCGTCGCCAAGCGCGACGACCGTGCGACGTCCGAGGGTGTCGTCGTCGCGTCCACCGACGGTGGCGCCGCGACCGTCGTCGAGCTCGCGAGCGAGACCGACTTCGTCGCGAAGAACGAGAAGTTCACCACGCTCGCCGACAAGGTCGTCGCCGCGGTCGCCGCCGCCGGTGCCGCCGACGTCGAGGCCGGGAACGCCGCGCCGCTCGACGGCAAGACGGTCGCCGAGGCGATCGACGAGGCTGCCGCCGCACTGGGCGAGAAGCTCGCGCTCCGCACGGTCACCCGTGTCGAGGGCGACGCGTTCGAGGTCTACCTGCACAAGACCAGCCAGGACCTGCCCCCGCAGATCGCCGTCGTCATCGCCTACTCGGGCTCCGACGCGGCCGAGGCCCGTTCCATCGCGCAGCACGTCGCGTTCGCGAACCCCTCGTACCTCACGCGTGCGGACGTCCCGGCCGAGGCCATCGAGAAGGAGCGCGCCACCGTCGAGGCGATCACGCGCGAAGAGGGCAAGCCCGAGGCCGCCCTCCCGAAGATCGTCGAGGGTCGCGTCAACGCCTACATCAAGCAGGTGTCGCTCCTCGACCAGGACTACGCGAAGGACAACAAGATCTCCGTCGCGAAGGCCGCCGAGAACGCCGGCATCACGATCCAGGGCTTCGCCCGCGTCAAGGTCGGCGCGTAACGAACCCGTGACGGGGCTCGGAACCACCAGGTTCCGGGCCCCGTTTTCGCGCGCCGACACGCGCGGACCCCGTCGGGAGGCACGACCTGCCCCCGCCGGACCGGCTGCGGCCGGGTAGATTCCCACGAGACATTCGACGAAGGGTGCGACCACATGACGAACGAGAAGACCGGCCGCCGCCGGGTCCTGCTGAAGCTGTCGGGGGAGGCGTTCGGTGCCGGTTCGCTCGGCGTGAACCCGGACGTCATCAGCACGATCGCGAAGGAGATCGCGGTCGCCGCGCAGGACGTCGAGGTCGCGATCGTCGTCGGCGGCGGCAACTTCTTCCGCGGCGCGGAGCTCTCCCAGCGCGGCATGGACCGCGGGCGCGCCGACTACATGGGCATGCTCGGGACGGTCATGAACGCGCTGGCGCTGCAGGACTTCCTCGAGCAGGCCGGTGCCGCCACGCGCGTGCAGTCGGCGATCAGCATGACCCAGGTTGCCGAGCCGTACATCCCGCGGCGGGCCGAGCGCCACCTCGAGAAGGGACGCATCGTGATCTTCGGTGCCGGCGCGGGGCTCCCGTACTTCTCGACCGACACGGTCGCGGCCCAGCGTGCCCTCGAGATCGACGCGCAGGAGGTCCTCGTCGCCAAGAACGGCGTCGACGGCGTCTACACGGCCGACCCGAAGAAGGACGCCACGGCCGAGAAGCTCCACCACGTCACCTACCAGGACGCTCTCCTCAAGGGGCTCAAGGTCGTCGACGCGACCGCGTTCTCGCTCTGCATGGACAACGGCATGCCGATGCACGTCTTCGGCATGGAGGGCGACGGCAACGTCGCAGCGGCCATCCGGGGCGAGCGCATCGGCACGGTGGTCAGCAACTGACCCCGTCCGCTGACTAGACTCGACGCCAGTACCGAAGGAGTAACACCGTGATCAGTGATGTCCTGACCGAAGCCACCGAGAAGATGGCGAAGGCGGTCGAGGTCGCCAAGGACGACTTCTCGACCGTCCGCACCGGCCGCATCAACGCGGCGCTCTTCCAGAAGATCCCGGTCGACTACTACGGCACGCCGACGCCGCTCGCGCAGCTGGCGTCCCTGCAGACGCCCGAGGCGCGCACGCTCATCGTGACGCCGTACGACAAGTCCGCACTCAAGGAGATCGAGCGCGCCATCGCGACGTTCCCGAACCTCGGTGCGAGCCCGACCAACGACGGGGACATCGTCCGAGTCACCATCCCGGAGCTCACCCAGGACCGCCGCAAGGAGTTCGTGAAGCTCGTGCGCGGCAAGGGCGAGGACCACAAGGTCGTCATCCGCAACATCCGCCGCAAGGCCAAGGACGACCTCGACGCGCTGAAGGGCGAGATCTCGGACGACGAGATCTCCCGTGGCGACAAGGACCTCGAGGCCCTGACCAAGAAGCACGTCGACCAGATCGACGACTCGCTGAAGAAGAAGGAAGCCGAACTCCTCGAGGTCTGATGCGTCGTCCGGACCAGGGCGGTGACCGCCCCACAGCAGAGAAGCGTTCCGCCAAGGGGCTGCGTCAGGACTTCGATGCGCGCGCACGCGCTGCGCGCACCGACTTCGAGGCGCAGCTCCGGCAGCGGAAGGCCGACTTCGGCGTCCGCAACGAGGCCCTGACGGCGCGGACCGGGCGGAACCTCCCGGCCGCGATCGGGATCGCCCTCGCCTTCGCGGTCGTGATGCTCGGGTCGTTGCTCATCTGGAAGCCGTCGTTCATGGTCGTCGCGGCGTTCCTGCTCGGCGTCGGCGTGTACGAGCTCGCCAGCGCCATGCGCTTCGCCGGACGCGACGTCCCGCGCATCCCGAGCGTGCTCGTCAGCGTGGCGGTCGTCCCGGCGGCGTTCCTCGGTGGTCAGATCCCGGCGCTGTTCACGCTGCTCGGCGGGATCGTCCTCATCATCCTGTGGCGCCTCGTCGAGGTCGTCGTCTCGCGGGACAAGCCCTCCGCCGGCAACGTCACACGCGACCTCACGAACGGGTTGTTCGTGCAGGCGTACATCACCCTGCTCGGCGCGTGCGTCGTCCTGCTGGCCGCCCAACCCGAGGGCCAGTTCTGGGTGATCGCGTTCATCCTCGTCGTGGTCGCGGTGGACACCGGTGCCTACGCCACCGGGCTCAACCTCGGCAAGCACCCGATGGCGCCCCGGATCAGCCCGAAGAAGACGTGGGAGGGCTTCGCCGGGTCGGTCGCGGCGAGCATCGTCGTCGGCATCATCGTCTCGTGGCTCATGCTCGGTCTGCCGTGGTGGACGGGCGTCGTCCTCGGCGTGCTCATCTCCGGGTCCGCCACGCTCGGCGACCTCACCGAGTCGATGATCAAGCGCGACCTCGGCATCAAGGACATCTCGTCGTTCCTGCCGGGTCACGGCGGGCTCCTCGACCGGATCGACAGCATCCTGCCGTCGGCCGCCGTCGCCTACGTGCTGTACCTCGTCGTCAACCACTGAACGGTCTCGGCTCCGGCGCCCAGCGCGTCCAGGACACACCATGGTCCGGTCCTGGCAGAATGTCGCCGTGGCCACCACCTTCCCGAACGCAGACCGCTCCGCCCTCGGATACGACGTCGACGAGGTCGAGCGTTTCCTCGAGGACGCCCGTCGGGCCTACACGGCCAACGACACCGCTCCGGCGATCGAGGCAGCGAAGATCCGCGCGACGGCCTTCTCGATGCGCAAGGGCGGCTACTCGACCGCGCACGTCGACGCGGCGCTCGAGCGCCTCGAGGACGCCTTCGCAGCCCGCGAGCGCGAGCGGGAGATCGCGGAGATCGGGCAGAAGGCCTGGTACGCCGAGGCGCGGTCGAAGGCCTCCGACGTCGTCGCCCGGTTGGAGCGTCCGGACGGCCAGCGGTTCGGTCGGGTGAGCTTCCTCGGCACCGGGTACCACCCGAAGGACGTCGACGCGTTCGCGACGCGGCTCGAGGGCTACTTCCGCGACGGCAAGCCGCTCAGCCTGACCGAGGTGCGTTCGATCGTCTTCCGCCCGAAGCACGGTGGCTACCGCGAAGCCCAGGTCGACGCCCTGCTCGACGCCGTCGTCGAGGTCATGCTCGCTGTCCGCTGACGACGCGCTGACCGCGGGTGCTTCGCTTTCCGTGATCGTTCCGTTATCCTGGTCGAACTCATGGGCAGGCACACGGCAGACATCAGCTCCGACCGCGATACCCGCGAGCACCTCGGCCTCACGGCCGCCGGTGAGCGCCGCGCGGCACTGAACCGAACCCGCACGGCGGAGAACTCGGTCCTCCCGGCGAACCCGACGGTGGTCACGGCATCGGTGCCGACCACTCCGGTCGTCGCCCCCAAGTCGGTCGCAGCGAACCGCGTGTCGGACACCACCGACGCCCAGGCCTCGGCCGTGCGTGCCGTGCCCGCCACGCCGGCCGACCCGCGCATCGTCACGCAGCGCCGTGCCCGCGCCGTGGCCGCCTCGACGAAGCCGTCGTCGCCGCAGAGCGTGAACACGTTCATGCGCAAGCGTGCGACCGTGCCGGTGCTGTCCTTCTTCGCGGTGTCCGGCATCGTCGTCGGCTCGCTGTTCAACCCGCTCCAGCCCGACGTGGCGCAGGCAGCCGTGTCCGCACCGGTGCTGGTCAAGGCACCGGCGGCGCCGCAGGAGTTCACCGCCCACGGCACCTACGCCGCGTTCGACGTCTCCCGCGACGGGTACGGCGTCACCCTGCCGAAGCCCAAGGTCGTCGAGAAGCCGAAGACCGAGACGGACACCACCGAGTCCGACACCGCCACCGACTCCACCGCCTCGGTGAGCGCCGAGAACACGCTCGCAGCGACCGCTGCGACGCCGGACCCGGGCAGCGCCCAGGCCATCGCGCAGCAGATGGTGGCCGCCCGTGGCTGGGGGACCGACCAGTACAACTGCCTCGTGTCGCTGTGGAACAAGGAATCGGGCTGGCGCGTCAACGCCTACAACCCGAGCGGTGCCTACGGCATCCCGCAGGCGCTCCCCGGCAGCAAGATGGCCTCGGCCGGCGCCGACTGGCAGACCAACCCGGCGACGCAGATCACCTGGGGTCTCAACTACATCTCCGGCGTCTACGGCACGCCGTGCGGTGCGTGGGGCCACAGCGTCGCGAACAACTGGTACTGATCGGCTGAACGCAGGTGCCGCGGAGCAACCGGCCGCGACGCCCACGGGGGCGCGGGCCTGAGCACGACGACGAGCCCACCGGTCTCGACCGGATGATGAGCTCGTGGAAGCGCACCGAGGTGCGTCGGGGTCGCGAGTACCTCGTGCAGCCGGTCTCGGCCGCGTCGGCGCAGAAGGAGTACGTCTGCCCGGGGTGTGGCGGTGCGGTGCTGCCGGGTGTGGCGCACGTCTTGTTCTGGCGTCCCGACGGGGTCCTCGGCGACGAGGCCGACCTCGCGTCGCGCCGTCACTGGCACAACCACTGCGGGAGCATCGCATGAGCACCGAGATCCGTTCGAACACCGAGCTGCCGGCACGACGCACGGACGTCGAACTCGTCACCGACGACCACCTCACGCTCGTCGGCGAGCTGGCGGAGCCGCTGGAGCACACTGCGCGCGGCACGATCGTGACCCTGCACCCGCTGCCCACCGCGCACGGGTTCATGGACTCGCACGTGCTGAAGAAGGCGGCGGCGCGGCTGCCGGCACTCGCGGACATCGCGGTGCTCCGCTTCAACTTCCGGTCGGTGACCTCGCCGCGCGGGACGTCCGAGGGCGTGTTCGGCGACGGTGTCTCCGAGGGCTTCGACCTGCGCGCGGCCGTCACCGAAGTCGTCGACCGGGGGCTGCCGACGCCGTGGCTCGTGGGGTGGTCCTTCGGCACCGAGGTGATCCTCAAGCACGCGCTGGAGCACGTCGAGGCCGGCCGGGTCGCCGGGGTCGTCCTGCTCTCGCCGCCCCTGCACCGGACGACCGACGAGGAACTGGCCCGCTGGGCGGACGTCACCGTCCCCGTCGTCGCGCTCGTGCCGGAGCACGACGACTTCCTCCGGCCGGACCAGGCGGAGCGCCGGTTCGCCGTCGCGCCGAACGTCCGCGTCGTGCCGGTCGACGGTGCCAAGCACCTCTGGGTGGGTGAGAAGTACGTCCGGATCGTGCTCGACGCCGTCGCGGACCTCGTCGTGCCGGGCAGCGCCCCGCTGCCGACGCACGTCACCGACTGAGCGACCCCCACCGACTGAGCGCCGCACCGCACCGCTCACCGACCGAGCGCCGCGCTGCACGGCCCTGGACGCCGCGCGTCGACGACGGGAGCCCGTCCAGGAGGAGCGACCCGCGCCTCCTGGACCGGTCGCGTTCAGCGGGCGGTCGCGTCCTCGTCGTCGGTGACGGTCTCGTCGTCGCGCACCGTCTCGTCGTCGGGCTCGACGACGATCTCGGCCGGCGTCGCGCCGTCGGCCGACGGCGCCGTGCCGAGCAGGCCGGTCGCGTGCGTGAGCACGCCGCGCAGGTTCTCGAGGTAGCCGGCCACCGCGTCGCGCTCGGTCCGGATCGCCGCGAGACGGTCCTCGGACTCGGCGATGATGCCGGCCGTGCGCTCCTCGGCGTCCGCGATCATCTGGTGGACGCGGTCCTGTGCGTCGGCGACGATCGTCCGCGCGTGCTCCTGCGCGTCCGACGTGCTGGAGCGCTCGAGGTCGTCGGCCTCCTGCTGGAGGCGTTCGGCACGCTCACGGGCCTCGGTCGCCCGACGCGTCGCCTCGGCGAGCTGCAGGTTGGCCTCGTCGAGGTACTTCTGCGTCTCGGTGACGGTGTCGTGGTGCTTCTGCAGGTAGTCCTGCTCGGCGTCGTCGCGACGGGCGGTGAGCTCGGACTCGAGGGTCGTGCGAGCCTCGTCGCGTTCGCGGGCGATCTCGGCACGGACCTCGTCGCGCTCCCGGACGAGGTCGGCTCGGGCGGTGTCGATCTCCTGCCGGAGTGCCGTGCGCTCGGCCTCGAGCGCGTCGAGCTCGGCGGTGCGGCGGTCGGCGATCTCGGTGTCGACCTCGGCGTGCTCGCGTTCGCGGCGGGCGGCGAGTTCGTTCTCGTGCTCGCGGGCGGCGCGCTCCGCGGTCGCCTCGGCCTCGGCGCGCTCACGCTCGATGCGGGCCGCGTGCTCGTCGAGTTCGCGGGCGATGCGGTCAGCGGTCTCCTGCACGAGGCGGGCGTTCTCGGCGCGGGTCTGCTCCTCGTCGACGCGGAGCTGGGCGCGTGAGGCCTCGATCTCCTGTTCGAGGGCGGTGCGGGCGGACGCGAGTTCGCGGTCCCACTCGGCCCGGGCCGCGGCGAGTTCCTCGTCGTGGACGCGACGGCGGTCGCCGAGCTCGGTGTCGAGGTCGGCGCGACGGCGGTCCACCTCGGCAGCGAGGTCGGCGCGGCCGGTCTCGAGCTCGATCGTGTGCGCCGCGAGCTGCTCGTCCCGCTCGCGGTGCCACGCGGCGCGGCCTTCGGTGACCTCGCGCTCGAGGGCGTCACGGCGGGTGGTCT
>NZ_BACZ01000594.1 GCF_000333375.1 Curtobacterium sp. B18 | reverse complement strand
CAGCGCGACCGACGCGCGTGCAACGAGCGACGTCGTCGCTGTCGAACGACGTCGACCCTGTCGCAACCCGGCGGGCGCAACGGTTGCACGCGCGCGGTGACGACATCACCGCTGTCGTACGACGTCGACCATGTCGTTCCGAGTAGGCCCCGCCCCCGCGGCCGACGCGCCCCGCCCCCGCGCCCGGCGCCGCGCCGCCGCCCGCGCCGGTTGGCCCCCGCGCCCGATCCCGGAGTACAGTCGGGGCCGCTCCGGAACACGCAACGCCGCTCGGACGGCGAACCAGCCGACCGCCGGGGCACCGTGCAGCATCCCGCACGGCGGCAGGGAACCTGGAGCATCGTGTCGAACGCGACCACGCAGCACGGCGAAGACCGTGCGTTCAAGGGGAAGGTCACGCTGTTCGCCATCGCGGCAGCGGTCGGCGGCTTCCTCTTCGGATTCGACTCGTCCGTCATCAACGGGGCGGTCGAGGCCATCAAGGGCGAGTTCGGCCTGTCCGAGGCCGCCAGCGGCTTCGCGGTCGCATCCGCCCTCATCGGTTGCGCGTTCGGCGCGTACTTCGCCGGCCGCCTCGCGGACCGCTGGGGCCGCACCCGGGTGATGTTCTGGGCCGCCGTCCTGTTCTTCGTGAGCTCGATCGGCAGCGCGTTCGCCTTCGCCACGTGGGACCTCGTGATCTGGCGCCTCGTCGGCGGCCTCGGCATCGGCACCGCGTCGGTCATCGCCCCGGCGTACATCTCCGAGGTCTCGCCGAAGGCCATCCGTGGTCGCCTGGCCTCGTTCCAGCAGCTCGCCATCACGCTCGGTATCTTCGCCGCGCTGCTCTCCGACCAGCTGTTCGCTGTCACCGCCGGTGGCGCGTCCGAGCAGGTCCTCGGCCTCGCGGCCTGGCGCTGGATGTTCCTGGTCGGCGTGGTCCCGTCGGTCGTCTACGGCGTGCTCGCGATCACGCTGCCCGAGTCGCCGCGCTTCCTCCTCGCGAAGGGCCGCACGGACGACGCACGCGGCGTGATGGAGAAGATCGTCCCCCGCGACACGGTGAACACGAGCCTCGAGGAGATCCAGGACGGCATCAAGAAGGAGGCCAGCGAGAAGAAGGGCTCCATCCGGGGCAACCGCTTCGGGCTCCAACCGATCGTCTGGGTCGGCATCATCCTCGCGGTGCTGCAGCAGTTCGTCGGCATCAACGTGATCTTCTACTACTCGACGACGCTCTGGCAGGCGGTCGGCTTCAAGGAGGACCAGTCCTTCCTCATCTCGACCATCACCTCGGTCGTGAACGTCGCCGTCACCTTCATCGCCATCTTCACGGTCGACAAGCTCGGCCGGAAGCCGCTCCTCATCGCGGGTTCGACGGGCATGTTCGTGTCGCTGCTGATGGTCGCGATCGCGTTCTCGCAGGCGACGATCGTGAACGGCGAGCCGAACCTGCCCGGTGCGTGGGGCGTCATCGCGCTGATCTTCGCGAACCTCTTCGTCGTGTCCTTCGGCGCCACCTGGGGTCCGCTCATGTGGGTCCTGCTGGGTGAGATGTTCCCGAACCGCATCCGTGCAACGGCGCTCGGCGTCGGGTCCGCGGCGAACTGGATCGCGAACTTCCTCGTCACCATCACGTTCCCGGTCCTGTCCGGCTTCAACCTGACCGTGACGTACGGCATCTACGCGCTGTTCGCACTGCTCTCCCTGTTCTTCGTCATCGCGAAGATCCCGGAGACCAAGGGCCGCTCGCTCGAGGAGATGGGCATCACCGCCGAGGGCGACACGGTCGACGCCAAGGCCTGACGCACCAGCGTCACCACCGTCCAGGAGGCGCGGTGCGGGTCCGTCCCGCACCGCGCCTGACGTCTGTTAGCATCTATCCAGCAGCGCGCTGAGCGCGCTGACTTCGCGTGTCCACACGCACTCCACGGCCACCGGTCCTGCTCTCGCGAGCGGGCGGCCGTCCGGGGTGGGGCACCAGGGGCCACGACCACCGGTCGTGACCGACACAACCGCAACCGTGTACGCGGCTCAACAGCCGCGTGCCGAGAACAAGGAGGGACGGCATGGCCGTCGTCACCATCCGCCAGCTGCTCGACAGCGGCGTTCACTTCGGACACCAGACCCGTCGGTGGAACCCGAAGGTGAAGCGATTCATCCTCGCCGAGCGCTCCGGCATCCACATCATCGACC
>NZ_BACZ01000595.1:13479-17708 GCF_000333375.1 Curtobacterium sp. B18 | reverse complement strand
ACGCGCCCACGCTGCCCGCGTCGCCGAGCTGTACCGGGAGCGTCGGGACGACCTCGCCGCGACGATCGTCCGCGAGATGGCGAAGCCGATCGACCAGGCCGTGGGCGAGGTCGACTTCTGCGCCGACATCTACGACTACTACGCCGACCACGCCGAGGAGTTCCTCGCCGACCAGCCGATCGTGCTGGCGGACGGCAGCGAGGGCAGCGCGTTCATCCGGAAGTCCTCGATCGGTGTCCTGCTCGGCATCATGCCGTGGAACTTCCCCGCGTACCAGATCGCCCGGTTCGCCGGCCCGAACCTCGTCATCGGCAACACCGTGCTGCTGAAGCACGCCCCGCAGTGCCCCGAGTCCGCCCTCGCGATCGAGGCGATCTTCCACGACGCCGGCTTCCCCGTCGGCGCGTACACCAACGTCTTCGCGACGAACGACCAGGTCGCCGACGTCATCGCCGACCCGCGCGTGCAGGGCGTCTCGCTGACCGGATCCGCCCGCGCCGGAGCCGCGGTCGCCGAGATCGCCGGCCGCAACCTCACCAAGGTCGTGCTGGAGCTCGGTGGCTCGGACCCGTTCATCCTGCTCTCGACCGACGACCTCGACGCCGTGGTCGAGTCCGCCGTCGCCACCCGCCTCGAGGGCAACGGTCAGGTCTGCAACGCCGCGAAGCGCTTCCTGGTCGCCGACCACCTGTACGACGACTTCCTGGCGAAGTTCACCGCCGCGATGGCCGCGGTCGCCCCCACCGACCCGACCACGCCCGGCGCCGAGCTCGGTCCGCTGTCCTCGCCGGCAGCCGCCGACCGCCTCGCCGCGCAGCTCGACAGCGCGCGCGAGCAGGGCGCGACGGTGGTGACCGGTGGTGAGCGACAGGGCAACGCCTTCACCCCCACCGTGCTCACCGGGGTCACGCCGGACAACGACGCCTACCGCGAGGAGTTCTTCGGCCCCGTCGCCGCCGTGTACCGGGTCGAGGACGAGGACGCCGCCATCACGATCGCGAACGACACCCCGTACGGCCTCGGCTCGTACCTGTTCACCACCGATGCGGAGCAGGCGCTGCGCGTGGCCGATCGCATCGAGGCGGGGATGGTCTACGTGAACATCGTCGGCGCGGACAGCCCGGAGCTCCCCTTCGGCGGGGTCAAGGCGAGCGGTTTCGGTCGCGAGCTCGGCCCGCTCGGGGCCGACGAGTTCGTCAACAAGAAGCTGATCCGCATCGGCGGCTGACGACGACCCGGGAGCGCCGGGGGCGGCGAACAGGTCCGCTGTGGCTGCTCTTATATAAGCGGGTGTATAGTCACATCTCCAGGGACGAAGAGCGGAGGACACGATGACCGTCACGACGATCGATCTCGACCAGGCAGTGCTCGACACAGCCAAGGAACTCACGGGTGCGCGCACGAACCGCGATGTCGTGAACCGCGCACTCCAGACGCTCATCGCTGTCCGACGACAGCCTGCCGCCGTCGAGCGGATCATCGGCCGGACCTTCACAGAGGAGCAGACGGAAGCTCCCGTCGTGCAATACGCCGCGCCGGGAGTCCCCTCGGACGAGACGTGAGCGCCTACATCGTCGACAACTCTGTGTGGTGGAAGGCCGCACGCAGACCGGCCATCGCGGCGCGACTCCGCGGGTGTTCGACGCAAGACCTGATCCTCACCTGCCCACCACAGGTGCTCGAGTACTGCTTCTCCGCGCGCGATGCCGACGAGCATGCAGCGTTCCGGCGCGACATGGAGGTGTTCTTCCCTACTGAGGAACATCCGAGCGAGGTCGACGTGCTGGACCTCCAGGCTGCGCTGTGGAACGGAGGGTACGTCCGAGGTGCAGGAGCAGTGGATGTGCTGATCGCCGCCTACGCGATCGCGAACGAGGCCATCGTGCTGACTGCGGACCACGACTACGACCACATCGCGGAAGTGGTGCCCGATTTCCGGCACGAGTACCTGCCGGAGCAGTGAAACCGGCCTCGAGTCGACGATGGACGGGAGGCGCGGTGCCAGCCGGCACTCCTCCCTCGCAGGCTCGGTCGGCGCGCCCCGCGCAACGCTTCGCGTTGCCGCTGAGCGGGGCGCGCTCCCGTCCGTCAGATGGTCGCGCGAGCGATCAGACCAACGCCGTGAACGACGCGTCGCGGAGCAGCACCGTCGTGGCGTCGTCACCGACCGCCTGGTCCGGGTCGCTCGACAGCCCGAGGGACCAGCGCCCACCGCCCGGCTTCTCCGGCAGGGTGAACTCGACGGTGGTCTCCGACGCGTTCAGCAGCACCGCCACCGTGTCCTCACCGTGCCGCAGCACGAGCATGACCGCGCGGTTGCCGCCGTCCGCCCAGTCGGCGTCCTCGAACCCCCGCGCGTCGGCGCGGAGGACGTCGACCGTCGAGTCGGAGTCACCCGGTGCCGTGCGGTACCACTCGGGACGGAGCGACGGGTGGTCGCGTCGGAACGCGATCGCCGCCGTCGTGAAGGCGAGCAGGTCCCGGTCGGCCGCCGCCCAGTCGAACCACGAGATCTCGTCGTCCTGGCAGTAGGCGTTGTTGTTGCCGCCCTGCGACCGGGCGATCTCGTCGCCACCGAGGATCATCGGCACGCCGGCCGAGAGCAGCAGCGTGCCGAGGAAGTTCCGACGCTGCCGGTCGCGGTAGTCGTTCACCACGCCGTCGTCGGTCGGTCCCTCGACGCCACCGTTGAACGATGTGTTGTCGCTCTCCCCGTCGTTGTTGTCCTCGCCGTTGGCCTCGTTGTGCTTCTCGGCGTACATCGTGAGGTCGGCGAGCGTGAAACCGTCGTGGGCGGTTACGAAGTCGACCGAGCACAGCGGGGACCGCCGCGAGCCCTCGTAGACGTCCGGGCTGCCGAGGACCCGCTGGACGGCGTCTCCCAAGGTGCCCGCGTCGCCGCGCCAGAACGCACGGAGGTCGTCCCGGTACTTGCCGTTCCACTCCGACCAGTCGGCCGGGAAGCCACCGACCTGGTACCCCGCGGTGTCCCACGGCTCGGCGATCATCTTCACCTCGCGGAGCACCGGGTCCTGGTGGATGATGTCGAGGAACGCCGAGTGCTTCTCCGCCTCGCCGTCCTGGCGGGTCAGCGTCGTGGCGAGGTCGAAGCGGAAGCCGTCGACGTGCATCTCCTCGACCCAGTAGCGGAGCGAGTCGGTGATGAGCCCGAGCGCCGCCGGGTGCGACACGTTCAGGCTGTTGCCGGTGCCGGTCGTGTCGAAGTAGTTCGCCTCGTCACCCTCGACCAGCCGGTAGTACGACTCGTTGTCGATGCCCTTGAACGACAGCGTCGGGCCCATGTGGTTGCCCTCGGCGGTGTGGTTGTAGACGACGTCCATGATGACCTCGAGGCCCGCGGCGTGCAGGGCCTTGACCATCGCCTTGAACTCGGCGACCTGCTGCCCCGCGGTGCCCGAGGACGAGTACTCGTCGTGCGGCGCGAAGAACCCGATGCTGTTGTAGCCCCAGTAGTTCCGCAGGCCCTTGTCCTCGAGCGTGGAGTCCTGCACGAACTGGTGCGTCGGGAGGAGCTCGACCGCGGTGACGCCGAGGTCCGTCAGGTGCTGGATCGCCGCCGGGTGCGCGAGTCCGGCGTAGGTGCCGCGGATCTCCTCGGGCACGTCCGGGTGCTGCTTCGTGAAGCCCTTGACGTGGACCTCGTAGAAGACCGTGTCGGCCAGCGTCGTGCCGGGTCGCGTGTCGTCGCCCCAGTCGAAGTCGCGGTCGGCGACGACGGACTTCGGCATCGCGGGGGCCGAGTCGGTCTCGTCGATCCGCTCCGGGTCGTCCATGTCGTGGCCGAAGAGCGCCTGGCCCCACTCGTAGGTGCCGTCGACGGCGGTGGCGTAGGGGTCGAGCAGGAGCTTCGCCGGGTTGTGGCGGAGGCCCTTCGCCGGGTCCCAGGCACCGTGCACGCGGAAGCCGTAACGGGTGCCGACGGTGACGTCCGGGACGACGTCGTGGAAGGTGTAGCCCGTGCGGTGACGGAGTTCGGTGCGGTGCTCGGTGCCGTCCTCGTCGAACCGGCAGAACTCGACGCGCTCGGCGCTGCTGGAGAAGAGGGCGACGTTCGCGCCGCCGTCGACGAGCGTCACGCCGAGCGGCGTGCGGGAGGAAGTGGTCATGTCGTCCTTCTACAGAACGGCCACTGTGACCCCGGCGTCCCGACGTACCCCGACGGGCGGGCCGCGGGCGATCCGTGACGCGGCTGCGTACAGGACGGGAGG
>NZ_BACZ01000595.1:0-13467 GCF_000333375.1 Curtobacterium sp. B18 | reverse complement strand
TNNNNCNGNNNCTNCCGNCCNNCNNCGGNTCCCGNCGGACCGCGATCCGGCCACCGTCCACCGGCAGGACCGCGCCGTGCACGAAGGACGCTGCATCCGTCGCGAGGAACACGATCGCCTCGGCGATCTCGCCGGCGGTGCCCGGACGGCCGGCGGGACCGGCCGCGGCGAGCTGATCGAGGCTCTCCCCCATCGCCGCCGTGCCCTCGGTCCGGGTCGGGCCGGGGCTCACGGCGTTCACGCGGACACCGGCGGGGCCGAACTCGGCCGCCCACGACTTCGTCAGCAGGACGAGCGCAGCCTTCGTCGAGCCGTACAGGCCCATGCCCGCCGCTCCGAACTCCGCGACCATCGTCGTGACGTTCACGATCGCGCCCGCGCCGCGCTCGGCCATCCCCGGCGCGAGGGCGGCGACCAGGAAGTAGGGCGCCTTCACGTTGATGTCGTACACCTCGTCGAAACCGTCCGAGGTGGTGTCAGCCGTGGCACCGAAGGGGAAGATGCCCGCGCTGTTGACGAGCACGTCGACCCGCCCGTCACCGATCGCGAGGGCCGCCTCGGCGAGCTCCTTCGCGCTGGTGGCGTCGCGCAGGTCAGCTCGGACGAAGTCGGCCGCGCCGCCGGCAGCCCGGATCCCCCGCACGACCTCGTCACCCCGCTCGGCGTTCCGGCCGGAGACGACGACGTGCATCCCCTGGGCGGCGAGGCGTTCGGCGGTGGCGCGGCCGATGCCGCTGGTGGATCCGGTGACGAGGGCGGTGGTGGTCATGGTCGATGTCCTAACTGAACAGATCGGTTTGGTTACGGTGCAGGTAACTGTACAGATCAGTGCAGTAAAGTCAAACCATGTCCGAAACCACGACCGGCCGCACGCGCCGCCGCCCCGCGTACGAGCGTGCGGTCGCCACCGCCGACCGGCTCTTCTACGAGCAGGGGATCCACGCGGTCGGGGTGGACCAGGTCGCTGCCGAGGCGGACATCTCGAAGGCGAGCCTCTACACGCACTTCCGGACGAAGGACGACCTCGTGCTCGGCTACCTCCAGGGTCGGAGCCGGTCGTGGCAGGAGCACGTCGCGGTCGAGCTCCCCGAGCGTGGCAGCACGCCGCGCGACCACGTCCTGGCGGTGTTCGACCTGCTCGGGGAGTGGTTCGAAGCGCCGGGGTACCGCGGCTGCCCGTTCATCAACGTCGAGGCGGAGTACGGCGCCGGGCACCCGACGCACGACGTGACACTCGAGCACCGTGCGTGGGTCCGGACCCTCTTCACGTCGCTGCTCACCGATGCCGGCACGGGGGACCCCGACGGCACGGCACTGCAGCTCTGCCTGCTCTACGACGGCGCGATGGCGAGCGCGCAGGCCGACCCGTCCAGGCCCTGGGCGGCGGCCGCGCGTGCGGCGGCCGAGCGGCTCGTCGGAGTCTGAGGTCCGGCCGCCCGACCAGCGGACTCACTCCGTGGTGCGCAGCGCAACTCCAGCTCTAGGATCACCACGTGACCACCGGTTCCCCGACTTCCCGCCCCGTCCTCGTGACCGCTGCCGTCGTGCTCTGGCTCGTGCTGTTCGCGTGCGACCTGGTCGCACGGCTCGTGGACCTGCCCGGGACGGTGTCGTCCGGTGGCCCCTGGACCCTGGTGCCGTTCGTCGTCGGGCTGGCGCTCCTCGCCTGGTTCGTGTTCGGTGCACTCCGCGTCGGTCGTGGCTCCGGACGCGCGCGGTTCTGGATGGCCGTGCTCGGTGTGGTCGGAGCCATCGGCGCGCTCCTGCCGCCGTACGGACTCACCACCGTGAACGGCGCACTGGGCGCCGTCGCCGCGCTCGTGCCGTACCTGCCCGCTGCTCGCGGGTACTTCCCGCCGCGACCCCGCCGTGCACCGAAGGTCGCGCAGCCCCGGGTCGTCGGTTGGGATCCTGACACCGGCGAACCCATCCGCGCCGCCGATTGACGCCGGCGCGGACCAGACCGCGCTACTCGGGGTCTGCGGGCTCGCCTCCGGAGTCGTGGTCGCTGTCCTGCTCCGGGTCCGTCGTGGCATCGCCCGAGGGCGAGCCGTCCGGCAGGTCCTCGGTGTACTGCCGCTCGGCGTCGGTGGGGTCGCTGGTTCCGCTGGTGTCCGTCATGTCCCGGACCGTACGCGCGCTGCGTCCGGTGTCCGTCCAGCGGCGGGGCGATCAGCGGACGAGCCGCACGGTCGTGTCGATCGGGCCGAAGCTCGACGTCGCGCCGTCGGCGACGAAGCCGTTCCGTCGGTAGAAGGCGTGCGCCCGCGGGTTGTCCTCGGCGACCCACAGTGAAGCCGGACGCGCACCGAGCACGGCGTCGAGGAGGCCCTGACCGGCTCCGCCCCCGTGGGCACGCTCGAGCACGTAGAGCATGGTGAGCTCCTCCGGCCGCACGGCGTCGGGTTCCGACGTCGGCTGGACCGCGGCGAAGCCGACGATCCCCGTGGCGTCCTCGGCGACGACGGCGTCGAACGCCCTCTGGGCGAGGTTCCCGCGCCACATCTCGAGTCGCCGTCCCAGGTCGAACCACGGGTTGCTGTCCGGATCGTCCACGAACCGGCCGTAGGTCTCGCGCCACGACGTGGTGTGCACGCGCGCGATCCCCTCGGCGTCGGCGGCGGTCGCCGGGTGGATCGCCACGGCCTCGTCGTGCTGGTCTCCCATGGGACGACCGTACCGAGCGGACCCACACCGATGACGGACGGGAGGAGGGCCCCACCCGCCGGTTCCGTCGTGACGCGCCAGCGGCACGACGGCCGTGACGGGAGGGACGATGCGGGCTCGCACCGCGCCTCCCGTCCGTCTCGCCGTGGGTCTACTGCACCGCCGGCTGCGGCAGGGCCGCGAGGATATCGGCGGCCGCTTCGCGGCCCATCCGCACCGCCCCGTCCACGTGCTGGTACCCGTGTCCGGCGAGGTCGCTCGACGCGAAGCGGATCGGTCCGACCGCCGCGCGCTGGTCGGCGCCGTAGCGGACGAGTCCACCGAGGTCGAAGCTCGCCGCGTACGCGCCACGGGTCCACTCCTCGGTGCCCCAGTCGCTCTCGTAGTAGACGACCGGACGACGTGCCTCGTCGCCGTAGTAGTGCGCGAGGGAGTCGAGCACCCGGGCCTTGCGGTCCGCCGTCGACAGCGCGAAGACGTCGTCGGCGTGCTGGTCGGAGACGAACCCGACGAGCGTTCCCTGCTCCGAGCCGTGCATGGAGTTGTCGTATGCCTCGTGCACGAGCTCGTACGGGCTGAACGCGGTCCCGGACAGCCCGGCGCCCCGCCAGAACGGCCGGTCGTAGACGGCGTGCACCTTGATGACGAAGCCCATCGACAGGTGCTGGTGGAGCTGGTGCTGCCGGCGGGGCAGCGGCGGCTCGTAGGAGATGCGCGAGTACAGGGGCGGTGGCACGGCCACGAGCGCCTGGCGGGCACGGACCTCGATGCCGCCGTCGGCGAGCGCGACGACCCCCTCGTCGTCCCAGCGCAGCGTGCGGACCGGGGCGTTCAGGTGGACGTCGGCGCCGAGCCGCTCGGCGAGCCGCTCGGAGACCTGCTGCATCCCGCCGACGACGCGCTTGTCGAGGATGAAGTCGGCGTCGACGAGGTTCGAGAAGCTCCCCGCGGAGGCCGCCATGAGCAGCGCCTGCAGCGCCGAGAACGTGTGCGCGGGCTTCGTCAGCATGGCGCCGGCGATGAACAGCTCGACGTTCTCGGTCGCGACCCGGTCGTCGCTCAGCCGGCGGAGCCACTCGCGGAAGGAGACCTCGTCGAGCGCCGCCGCGTCCGGGGTCTCCCAGGGGCGCGACGGATCGACCTTCGCGACGTACTCGTCGACGACGGCCACGAGCCGCTCGATCTCGGTCGCGGTGGCCTCGGGCAGCGGGAAGATGTCGCCGGTGTACTCGGTGCGGGAGCCGTGCTGGTCGATGTAGACGCTCGAGCCCTCCCGGTACCGGTCGTAGGTCTCGAGGCCGAGGTCGTCGAGCGTCTCGAGGAGCGCGGTCTGGTCCGGGGACACCCACTGCCCGCCGATCTCGAGCGTCACGCCCTCGATGTCGTTCGTCCACGTGCGTCCACCGACGCGGTCGCGGGCCTCGAGCACCGCCACCGTCCTGCCCTCGGCGACGAGGCGGTCCGCGGCGATGAGGCCGGTCACCCCGGCACCGATGACGACGACGTCCTTCTCGATGGTCATCGCTGTGCTCCCTTCGTACGCCCGAACGGGTCGGGCGTCAGCGTGTACATGGTCTCGAGGTACTCGTGCAGGCCTTCCCCGCCGCCCTCGCGACCGAGTCCGGACTGCTTGACCCCGCCGAACGGCGCCGACGCGTTCGACACGATGCCGGTGTTGAGGCCGAGCATGCCCGTCTCGAGCCGCTCCATCAGCCGCTGTCCGCGGGCGGGGTCCTCGGTGAACGCGTAGCCGACGAGCCCGTACTCGGTGTCGTTCGCCGCGTCGATCGCCTCGTCCTCGGTCGAGAACGTCCTGATCGCGAGGACCGGCCCGAAGATCTCGTCCTGCAGCAGGTCGCTGCCGGGCTGCACGCCGGTGATGACGGTCGGTGCGTAGAACGTGCCCGGCCCGTCCACCGCTCGCCCGCCGGTCCGCACGGTCGCGCCGCGCTCGACGGCGTCCGTGACGAGTCGGTCGGCCTTGTCCACGGCGCGCTGGTCGATGAGCGGGCCGATGGCGACGCCGTCCTCGGTGCCGCGTCCGACGGTCATCGCCTCGACGCGCGCCGTGAGCCGGTCCGCGAAGTCGTCGGCGACGGCCTCGTGCACGAGGAACCGGTTGGCGGCGGTGCAGGCCTGGCCGGTGTTCCGGAACTTCGCCGCGAGGGCGCCCTCCACCGCGAGGTCGAGGTCGGCGTCCTCGAACACGAGGAACGGAGCGTTGCCGCCGAGCTCCATGCTCGTGCGGAGGACGTTCTGCGCGGCCTGCGCCAGGAGCGTCCGGCCCACGGGTGTCGACCCCGTGAACGACAGCTTCCGGAGTCGGGGGTCGCTGATGATCGGTTCGGACAGCGCACCGGCGTGGCTCGTCGGGACGACGTTGACGACGCCGGCGGGGACGCCCGCCTCGAGCAGGAGGTCCGCGAAGAGCAGGGTCGTGAGCGGGGTGAGCTCGGCGGGCTTCACGACCGCGGTGCAGCCCGCGGCGAGCGCCGGCGCGACCTTGCGCGTCGCCATCGCGAGCGGGAAGTTCCACGGGGTGATGAGGAACGTCGGCCCGACGGGCTTGTGCGTGACGATCGCCCGACCGGAGCCCTCCGGGTTGGTGCCGTACGAGCCACCGATCCGGACGGCTTCCTCGGAGAACCAGCGGAGGAACTCGCCGCCGTAGGTCACTTCGCCGTTCGCCTCCGCGAGGGGCTTGCCCATCTCGAGCGTCATGAGGAGGGCGAAGTCGGCACGGCGTTCCTGCAGCAGGTCGAACGCCCTCCGCAGGACCTCGGCACGCTGCCGCGGCGGCGTTGCCGCCCACGCCTGCTGGGCGGCGACGGCCGCGTCCAGCGCACGGACACCGTCCTCGGGGGTTGCATCGGCGATCTCGAGGAGGGTCTCGCCGGTCGACGGGTCGACGACGGGGAACGTCGCGCCGTCGGCCGCCGGCTGCCAGGTGCCGTCGATCAGGAGGCCCGTGGGGACCTTCGCGAGGAGCGCGCGTTCGGCGTCGGAGCGGCCGGTCGTGCCGTGGGTGCCCTGGCTGGTGTGGTCGGTACGGGTGTCGGTCATGCTGCGGCGAGTCCTTCCAGGACGACGTCCAGGCCTTCGCCGAGGAGGGCGTCGTCGATCGCGAGCGGGGGGAGGAAGCGGAGGACGTTGCCGTACGTCCCCGCGGTGAGCACGATCACGCCGTGCTCGTACGCGTACTTGACCACACGGCCGGTGAGCGCGGCGTCGGGTTCGCCGGTGGCCGGGTCGACGAGCTCGATCGCGACCATGGCACCGCGGCCACGGACGTCGCCGATGCGGGGGTCGGTCGACTGTGCGGCGCGGAGCCGTCCGAGCAGCACGTCGCCGATCGCCGCCGCGCGCTCGACCAGCCCGTCGTGCTCGAAGGCGTGGATCGCGGCGAGCGCTGCGGCGCACGCGACCGGGTTGCCGCCGTAGGTGCCGCCGAGCCCGCCGACGTGGGCGGAGTCCATGATCTCCGCACGCCCGGTGACGGCGGACAGCGGCATCCCGCCGGCCATGCCCTTCGCGGTCGTCACGACGTCGGGGACGATGCCCTCGTGCTCGCTCGCGAACATCGCGCCGGTGCGGGCGAAGCCGGTCTGCACCTCGTCGGCGATGAACACGACGCCGTTCGCGGTGGTCCACTCCGACAGCGCGGCGAGGAAGCCGGGGGCCGGCACGACGAAGCCGCCCTCGCCCTGGATCGGCTCGACGAGCACCGCGGCGGTGTTCTCGGCGCCGACCTGCTTCTCGATCTGCGTGATCGCGCGCTTCGCGGCCTCGACCCCGGACAGCCCGCCGTCGCGGAACGGGTACGACATCGGGACGCGGTAGACCTCGGGGGCGAACGGACCGAAGCCGTTCTTGTAGGGCTGGTTCTTCGCGGTGAGCGCCATCGTCAGGTTCGTCCGGCCGTGGTAGGCGTGGTCGAACACCACGATCGCCTGCCGACCGGTGTGCTTGCGAGCGATCTTCACCGCGTTCTCGACCGCCTCGGCGCCGGAGTTGAACAGGGCGGTCTTCTTGGCGTGGCCACCGGGGGTGAGCCGGTTGAGCGCCTCGGCGACCTCGACGTACCCGTCGTAGGCGGCGATGGTGAAGCACGTGTGGGTGAACGCCTGGACCTGCTCCTGCACGGCGGCGACGACGCCGGGGTGCGCGTTGCCGACGCTCGTCACGGCGATCCCGGAGCCGAGGTCCACGAGCGAGTTGCCGTCCGCGTCGACGACCACGCCGCCACCGGCCGCGACGACCGCGATCGGCACCGCGACCCCGACACCGGACGCGACGGCGGCGGCCTTCCGTTCGAGGAGCGCTCGGGAGCGGGGACCCGGCACCTCGGTGACGAGCCGCCGTTCCTGCGGCAGCGAGGGGCCACCCGTGGCGGCGCTGGTCGAGGGTGCAGCGGTGGAGGACATGCGGCGATCGTAGGAGCCACCCGCCCACGGCGGGGCTGTCCATCGTGTACACCGACGGCCACCCCGATCGACGCGAGGGATAGGGTGCACCCATGCCCGCGACCCTGCGCTCCCTGCTGCACCGCGCCGACCTGCGGCTCCGGCTCCTCACGGCGACCGACGCGGCCCTCGACGCGCCACTGTCCTGGCTGCACAGCTCGGACCTCGAGGACCCGACGCCGTTCCTCGCGGACGGGCAGGGACTGCTCACCACGGGCACCCAGTTCGGCGTGGACACCGAGGTCACGGCTGAGGTCGCCGACGCCTACGTCGCCCGACTGGTGCGCCGGGGCGTGGTCGCGCTCGGGTTCGGCGACGAGGTCGTGCGCACCGGCACCCCGCCACAGCTGGTCGACGCCTGCACCGAGCAGGGGCTCGCACTCTTCGAGGTGCCGTACGCGACCTCGTTCATCGCCGTCGCGCAGGCGAACGCGGACGCCGTCGCCCGGGACGCCAACGCCCGGAACGCCTGGGCCCTCGCCGCACAGCGCGCCATCTCGCTCGCGGCCATGCGTCCGGACGGCCTCGGGGCGACCATCGCCGAGCTGTCCCGGCAGCTCGACGGGTGGGTCGGACTGTTCGACCTCTCCGGGCGGCTCGACCGTGGACACCCGGCAGCGGGCGTCACGACCGAGGACCTCGAGGTGCTCCGGGCCGAATCGCTCCGGCTGCTCCGTGCCGGTGCGCGTGCGAGCCTGCCGGTGACGACCGAGCACCGCACCGGGTTCACGCTGCAGACGCTCGGAAGCGGCGGACACCTCAGCGGCGTCCTCGCGATCGCGAACGGCGGGACGCTCGACCGGGCCGGCCGCGAGGTCGTGACCGCGGTGATCGCGCTGGCCGGTCTCGCACTGCAGCAGAACCGCGAGCTCGCCCGTGCGCGAGGGCTCCTCCGCACCGGACTCCTGACGATGCTGTCGGTGGGCGACCCCGCCGTGGTGGACTCGACCTCGCGCGAGGTGTGGGGACCGTTGCCGCCGGAGCCCGTCCGGATCGCCGCCGTGGACGTCCCCGACCAGGACCTCGACACCGTGGTGGACCTGCTCGAACTCTGGGTGCAGGACCGCCCCGGGCAGCTCTTCTTCGCGACGGACGACGAGCTCTTCCTGTGCGTCGGCGCCGAGGACACCGGGATCGTCGAGGAGCTCGTGGACCGCTTCGACCTGCACGCCGGGCTCTCGGACGGCGCCTCCTACCGGTACTTCGGCCGCGCCCGGACCGAGGCCGTGCAGGCGCTCGACCGACGCCGTCAGGGACGCCCGGGCACCACCGAGTTCGGCGACCTCGCCCGCGAGGGGGTGCTCGCCCACCTCGCCCACGGGGACGTCGAGCCGGTGCCGTGGCCCGCGCGTTCCTCGCACCCCTCGTTGACCACGACCGGACGGCCGGGACCGAGCTCACCCGCACCGTGCGGGCCTGGCTCGAGCAGAACTGCGAGTACGACCGCACCGCACAGGCCCTCGGCATCCACCGGCACACCGCACGCGCCCGGGTCGAGCACGCCGGACGGCTCCTCGACCGGGACCTGTCGGTGTTCGCGACCCGCGCCGACCTCTGGGCGGCGTTCGTCGTCGACGGCGCGTGAGCCGCGCCTAGGCTGGCGTCGTGTCGACCACACCGACCCGCCGGCGCCTGAGCCCGGCCGAGCGGGACGCCCAGATCGCCGAGGCGGCCGTCGCCGTCGCCCGTGCCGAGGGCCTCGCTGCCGTGACCCTGCGCGGGGTCGCCGCGGCCATCGGTGTGGCGCCGTCCCTCGTGGCGCACTACCGCCCGGCGATGGAGGACCTCGTCGGCGACACCTTCCGCACCGTCGCGAGCACCGAGGTGGCCGAGGTCGCCCGGATCGTGCGCGAGGGGGCCGACCCGGTCGGACGGCTGGCGACCCTGCTCGCGTGCATCGCCGACCCGGCCCGCGACGACGTCGCCGCACTGTGGGCCGACGCGTGGAGCCTCGGCCGGACGAACGCGGCGCTCGCGACCGCCGCCCGCGAGGTCATGGACGACTGGCAGGCCCTCGCCACCGGCGTGGTCCGCGACGGCGTGCGCGCCGGGGTCATGCGCACCGACGACCCGGACGCGGTCGGACGCCTGCTGTTCGCGCTCGTGGACGCCACGAACGGGTACGCCCTGGTGGACTACCTCGACCGGCCGACGCGCGAGGGCCTCGTCCGCACGACGATCGCCCGCGCCGTCGGGCTCGACGACGCAGCCCTCAGCGCCGCAGCGCCACCCACTGCAGGAGCATGATCGTCTTCCCGTCGGCGATCCGACCGTCCGCGACCATCGCCAGCGCCTCGTCCAGCGGGACCTCGAGCACCTCGATGTCCTCGCCCTCGTCCTCCAGCCCACCGCCCGCGTCGATGAGGTCGGCGGGTGAGTAGGCGCCGACGTACCCGTGCACGCGCTCGGTCACGGACCCCGGACTCATGAACGCGTCGAAGGCCTTCGTGAGGACGCCGAGCCGGATCCCGAGCTCCTCCGTCGCCTCGCGTCGCACGGCCGTCTCCGGGTCGTCCTCGTCGAGGAGCCCTGCGGCCGCCTCGACGAGCATCCCGTCCGGGTGCCCGTTGACGTCTGCGGGCCAGCGGAACTGGCGGGTGAGCAGCACGGTGTCGCGCTCGGGGTCGTGCGGCAGCACGGCGGCACCGTTGCCCCTGTCGTACGTCTCGCGCTGCTGCCGGTCCCAGCGACCGTCACGGCGCCGGACGTCGAGCGTGGTGCGGCGGAGCACGTGCCAGCCGTCCGACACGACCTCGACGTCGCGGACGACCACGTCCGGGTTGCGGTCGAGACCACGTCCGACGGCGTCGAGGCCGGTGCGGCCGCGGGCGTCCGGGACGGAGGTGCCGGGTCGGGGGTCGGTCGTGCGCGCGTCGTCCACGCCGCCACGCTAGCGTCCCGCCCCGGCGCCGAGGCCGCCGGTACGATCGTCACGCCGCACCAGGGAGCGGCGGGGACGGGGCGACCATGACGACGACGAACCACCTCAGGCGATCGCGCCGGACCCCACCCCCGGTCGTCCGGACGGCGGTCGTCCTCTGGGCCGTGTGGTTGGTCGTCGGCGTCGTCTCCACCGTCGTCGTCTCGGTGTCCGGGTCGGGACTGACCGGGTTCGGCGGCGCCCTCGCGATCGTGCTGTCGTTCGTCGTCTGGGCCCTGGTGGCCGCCGCGACGTTCCTGGTCCTCCGCGGATCGGCCGTCGCCCGCATCGTCCTCGTCGCGATCGCCGCGCTCCGCGCGGTCCTGAGCATCAGCGACGGCGGCCTCTCCACCGCGCTGATCCTGCTCTCGGTCGTCGCCGCGGTGCTGCTGTTCCTGCCCAGCGCGCGCCCCTTCTTCCGGCGCGCCGAAGGTGCCGAGCCGAGCCGCGCCTCCAGGCCGGCGGATCCCGACCACCCGCGGGACTGACGCCGCCACGGAACGCGAGAAGGCCCCCGGATCACTCCGGGGGCCTTCTCCGTTGCCTGGTGCGCGAGGGGGGACTTGAACCCCCACGCCGTTTCCAGCACACGGACCTGAACCGTGCGCGTCTACCAATTCCGCCACTCGCGCCAGCCCGAGAACACTACCACGCACAGACGCTGCCAGACGCCAACCACTACCATGCAGAGGTCGACGACCGAGAACACTGGAGACCCATGGGCCTGTTGGACAGCTTCGAGCGAGGGCTGGAGCGCGCCGTGAACGGCGCGTTCGCGAAGACCTTCCGCTCCGGCGTGCAGCCCGTCGAGATCTCGAGCGCACTCCGCCGCGAGCTCGACACCAAAGCTGCCGTCGTCTCACGCGAACGCATCCTCGTGCCGAACGAGTTCACCGTGCGCCTCGCGCCGCCGGACTACACGCGGATGAACGACATCGGCCGACCGCTCGTCGACGAGCTCTCGCAGATGGTGCAGCAGCACGCCGTCGCGCAGAACTACTCCTTCTCCGGACCGGTCACGATCCGCCTGCAGCAGGACGGCACGCTCTCCACCGGGATCCTGCAGATCGACTCGACGACCGTGCAGCGCGACGTCGCGTGGGTCGCGGTGCTCGACATCGGTTCACAGCGGCACAAGCTGCAGCGCGGGCGCACCGTGATCGGCCGCGGGACGGACGCCGACATCACCGTCGCCGACACCGGGACGAGCCGGAAGCACGTCGAGGTCATCTGGGACGGCAAGCACGCCCAGGCCAACGACCTCGGGTCGACGAACGGGTCGAAGCTGAACGGTGAGCGCTTCCAGCAGGCGATCGTGGAGCCGGATTCCACGATCGAGATCGGTCGTACCCGTATGGTGTTCCGGGTGATACCCGAGAACGACGGAGGTGCCAGGTGACCACAGGGCTGACCCTGCTCGTCCTGCGCTTCGCGTTCCTCGCGGTGCTCTGGCTGTTCGTGTTCGTGATCGTCTTCGCCCTGCGGAGCGACCTGTTCGGCCAGCGCGTGCGCACGATCCCCACCGATCCGAAGGCCGGTGCGTCCGGTCCGACGACCCCGGTCGTCCCCGCGGCAGCGGCTCCGGCCGCCGCGTCCGCAGGGGCCTTCACCGACCTCATCGGTCAGCCAGGAGGCGCGCAGCAGCCCGCCACGCCGGCTGCGACCCGCCTCGTGATCACCGAGGGATCGCGCGAGGGCATGGAGATGCCGCTCGGCGGCGGACCGATCACGATCGGCCGCTCGAGCGAGTCCAACGTCGTCATCCGGGACGACTACACGTCCACCAACCACGCCCGCCTCGACCTCCGGGCCGACGGCTGGGTGCTCACCGACCTCGAGTCCACGAACGGCACGTTCGTCAACGGTCAGAAGGTGACCGCTCCCGTGACCGTGGCCGAGCGGACGCCGATCACGATCGGGACGACGACGTTCGAGCTGCGGCGGTAACCCGGGATGACCGCTCGCACGCTGAGCGCCGCTGTGTCCCACGTCGGACGCATCCGCGCGAACAACCAGGACTCCGGCTACGCCGGGCAGCACCTGTTCGCGGTGGCCGACGGCATGGGCGGGCACGCCGGGGGCGACGTCGCCTCGGCGATCGCGATCCGGCGCATCCGGGAGGTCGACCGCGAGTTCCCGTCGGCACACGACGCCGAGTTCGCGCTGCAGTCGGCGCTCATCGCCGCGAACCAGCTCATCACCGAGACGGTGTTCGAACACCAGGAGCTCACGGGCATGGGCACGACGGTGTCCGCGATGATCCGCGTCGGCGAACAGGTCGCCATCGCGCACATCGGCGACTCGCGCATCTACCGGCACCGCGACGGCGAGCTGCAGCAGATCACCTCCGACCACACCTTCGTGCAACGTCTCGTGGACAGCGGCCGGATCACCCCGGAGGAAGCCGCGGTCCACCCCCGTCGCTCCGTCCTCATGCGCGTGCTCGGCGACGTCGACGCCGCACCGGAGGTCGACACCGCGATCATGGACATCCAGCCGGGCGACCGCTGGCTGCTCTGCTCCGACGGGCTGTCGTCGTACCTCGCAGAAGAGCGCATCCGGCACGCGCTCGCGTCGAACATGGACGCGAACCAGGTCACGCAGCGCCTCGTGAAGGAGACGCTCGACCACGGCGCGCCCGACAACGTCACCGTCGTCGTCATGGACGTCACGGACACCGAGCCCGAGGACGACGACGACGCGGCCACGACCGTGGGCTCCGCCGCGGCCCCGCTCACCTTCGAGGCGTCGACCGGACGCAAGCCGATCCGCCTCCCCACGATCCTGCTCCACCCGCTCAAGGTCACGACGGCCCCCGAGGACTCGCACTTCGAACCGGAGTCCGACCAGTTCTTCGCCGAACTCATCGCCGAGGACCGCCGTCGGCGCATCCGTCGCCGGGTCTCGTGGACGATCGCGCTCGTCGTGGCGGTCGCCGTCCTCGTCGGTGCCGTGTTCCTCGGCTGGCGGATCATCCAGGACCACTACTACGTCGGGACCGACCGCGGCTCGGTCGCGATCTACAAGGGCGTCCAGCAGTCGATCGGTCCGATCGCCCTGTCCGACGTGTACGAGGACACCGACATCTCGGTGTCCGGACTGCCGGACTACACCCGCGAGAACGTCCGCTCCACCATCAACGCGCAGTCGCTCGACGACGCGCGCGAGATCGTCGAGCGCCTGCGCAAGGCCGCGGCGACCGGACAGGACCAGGCCGGCACCGGCGGTGACGGCAGTTCGCCGTCGCCGACGCCCTCGTCGTCCTCGACCGGGTCGCCGTCACCGTCTCCCGGGGCGAAGCGATGAGCAGCGCCACCGCCCAGTCCTTCACGCAGGCGATCACGATCAAGCTGCGGGAGCCCGCGCGCGCCCGCAACCTCGAGCTCGTGCTGCTGGTGATCGCGTGCGGCATCTGCG
>NZ_BACZ01000596.1 GCF_000333375.1 Curtobacterium sp. B18 | reverse complement strand
CGTCTCGACCGGGTCGGCGTCGCCGAGCTCCTCGTGCACACGAACGCCGACCTCGTCGGGAAGACCATCAAGGAGTCCGGTCTCTGGGACCGCGACATCACCGTCCTCACGCTGCACCGCGGCTCCGGCGTCATCCCCAACCCCCGGAGCGGCGTCGCGCTCGAACCCGGGGACCGCCTGCTCTGCTTCGGCAAGCTGGAGGAGATGCGATCGATGATCCCGGAGCGTCGGAAGCGTCGCGCGAAGGTCCGGAAACTCCCCAAGGAACCACGCCAGCCCGAGGCGTGAGGCGCATCCGGAGCGCACTGTCCCCCGCCTGTCAGCGCTTCCGGATCGCGTACCCAGGCCAGATGCCCGCGACGCGATCGGCCGGACGTGGCAGATGTCGACCGTGCAGCTCGACTTCAACCTGCCGGAGCGCTTCGACCTCGAGTACGCGGCGGCGGACGGCACGCGTCAGCGTCCGGTGATGATCCACCGCGCGCTCTTCGGTTCGATCGAGCGGTTCTTCGGCGTCCTCACCGAGCACTACGCCGGCGCCTTCCCGGCGTGGCTCGCGCCGGTCCAGGTCGTCGCGATCCCGGTCGCGGCCGAGTACGGCGACTACCTCGACGAGGTCGTCGCGAAGCTCCGTGCGCACGGCGTCCGCGCCGAGGTCGACCACTCGGACGACCGCATGCAGAAGAAGATCCGCACGCACACGAAGCAGAAGGTGCCGTTCCAGCTCATCGCGGGCGGCGACGACCGCGACGCCGGCGCGGTGTCGTTCCGCTTCCGCGACGGCCGTCAGGACAACGGCGTGCCGGTGGACGAGGCGGTCGAGCGCATCCTCACCGCCATCCGCGAGCGCGCGCAGGTCTGATGACCCGGCCAGGAGGCACGGATCCCGCCCGGGGGACCGGTCACGTCGACGACGTGGCCGGTCCCACATCCGTGCCCACCGCGACCGGGTCGGCCGACGACCCGCTCGTCATCCGCGACGCCGCGACCGGCGCCGCGGTGCCGGACGCGTTCCAGCGCCTCTGGAACCCGCACCGGATGGCGTACATCGACGCCGGCCGCGAGGGGAAGGGCCGCGGACACGACGACGACTGCCCGTTCTGCGAGGCCCCGCACAAGTCCGACGAGGACGGCCTCATCGTCGCCCGCGGCGAGCACGCCTACGTCCTCCTCAACCTGTTCCCGTACAACAACGGGCACCTGCTCGTCTGCCCGTACCGCCACGTCCCGCTCTACGACGAGGCGACGCCGGACGAACTCCGCGAGATCGGCGAGCTCACCCAGACGGCGATGCGCGTCCTGCGTGCCGTGTCGCACTGCGACGGCTTCAACATCGGGATGAACCAGGGCGAGGTCGCGGGGGCCGGGGTGGCCGGCCACCTGCACCAGCACATCGTCCCGCGGTGGCAGTCCGACGCGAACTTCTTCCCGATCATCGCGCGGACGAAGTCGATGTCCCAGCTGCTCGGCGAGACCCGCCGACTCGTCGCCGACGGGTGGCCCTCGGAGCACTAGACTGTCGGCATCATGAGCGACAGCAGCAGCACCACGAGCACCCCCGGCACCTCGATCACCGGCTCGGACCGCGTCAAGCGCGGCCTCGCCGAGATGCTCAAGGGCGGCGTGATCATGGACGTCGTCGACGCCGAGCAGGCCCGCATCGCGGAAGAGGCCGGCGCGACCGCCGTCATGGCCCTCGAGCGCGTCCCCGCCGACATCCGTGCGCAGGGTGGCGTCGCCCGCATGTCCGACCCGTCGATGATCGAGGAGATCATCGCCGCGGTGTCGATCCCCGTCATGGCGAAGGCCCGCATCGGCCACTTCGTCGAGGCGCAGGTGCAGCAGGAGCTCGGCGTCGACTAC
>NZ_BACZ01000597.1 GCF_000333375.1 Curtobacterium sp. B18 | reverse complement strand
CCCGCACCCGCTGCAGCGAGGACACGCCACGGTCGGGCAGCGCCCCGGCGACGTGCGCGACCGCGAGCCGGGCGACGGCGTCGGCCTGCGCGTGCATGACCGAGTGCGCACCGTCCACGACCTCGCGCAGCACCGCGTACGGGAACACCCGTGCGAGGCGACGGACCCAGTCGCGCGGCACCATCGCGTCGTGCTCGCCACGGACGATGAGCGTGTGGGCATGCACCTCGGCGGCGCGTTCCTCGATCGGGAACGCGATCATCCGCGGCAGGACCTTCGAGAACCAGTGCCACCCGCACAGCGCGTACGCCGTGATCCCGTGCCACCGCACCGCCGCGGGCTCGTGCACCGTGGACCGGAGGAACCGGAACGCCGACTGCCGGACCGTCCGCGCGTGCGAGTCGACCACCGGGCTGATGAGCACCAGGTCGGAGATCTCCGGCCGACGGGCGGCCACCTCGGTCACGACCTGCGTCCCCATCGAGTGGCCGACGAGCACCGGGTCGACGAGCCGCAGGTCGTCGATGACCTTCTCGACCGCGTCGGCGTACCGCTCGATCGAGACCTTCCCCCGGAAGCGCGGGACACCCGCGAAGCCCGGCAGGTCGAGGGCGTGCACCGGGCCGTTCTCGTTGAGGTGCGGGGCGAGTCGCTCGTAGTACGTGGCTGCGATCCCGAGTCCCGCGACGAGCAGGAACGCACGGTCACCGGGCTGGCCCACCGAGCTCACCCGCACGTAGGTGCCGTCCACCGCGACCCGGTCGACCTCGACCGTGACGTCGGCGTCCTCCGCCTCGCCCAGTCGCTTCGCCGGATCCGGTCGAGCGTCCGTGTGCTCGTCGTCCACGTGGGTCTCCTCGGGTCGGTCGTCGCTCCTCGGCTTCGGGCGATCGCCCAGGATACCCGCGGGACGGCCGATCACCGGGACACCGCCCCGGCGGCGGCTGAAGGTGTTCGCGGGGTCCGCCCGTGGTCAGAGGCGGGCGTAGCGGGCGCGGAAGAAGCTGTAGACCCCGAAGGCGATGAAGCCGATGCCGATCACGACGAGGACGAACGCCCCGCCGGGCATCGAGCGCAGCGCGTCGAAGGCTCCGTCGAGTCCGGTCGCCTGGTCCGGGTCGCTCCGGACCGCCGCGACGGCGACGAGGACACCGACGACCACGATCGCGATGCCCTTCAGGACGTACCCGACGACGCCGAGCACGGTGACGACGCGCTCGATCGGCCGTCGCGGCCGGACGAGCTGCTTCCAGAACGAGCGCCGGCAGCCGATGACCACGAGGCCGACGCCGACCGCGACGGCGATCGCGGCGACGAGGAAGAGCAGGAACACACCGCCGGGGGTCGCGAGTGCCGTGGCCGCGGCACTCCGGGACGAGCCGCTCGAACTCTTCCCCGCGCCGACCGCGTACGACGCCGCGGAGTACGCGATGACCCCGTAGACCACGGCCTTGCCGACGTTCTTCAACCGGTTGCCCCATGCACGGGCGCGTCGTCCGCC
>NZ_BACZ01000598.1 GCF_000333375.1 Curtobacterium sp. B18 | reverse complement strand
CCCATCACCTGCATCACCTTCTCGAACTGCAGCGTGCGATCGGCGCGCAGGAAAACCTGCTGCGGCTCGGGCGCGCCCGCCGACTGGGCGGCGATGGTCTGCAGCCGCTGCGGCAGCTCCGCATCGGAGACGAGATCGTCGTCGACATAGACCTGGCCGGCCGGATCGATGCTGATCTGGGTCGGCTTCTTGGGCTGCTCCAGCGCCTTGGCGCGGCTGTCGGGAAGGTTGATCGGCACGCCGGTCATGAGGAGCGGGGCTGTGATCATGAAGATGATCAGCAGCACCAGCATCACGTCG
>NZ_BACZ01000599.1 GCF_000333375.1 Curtobacterium sp. B18 | reverse complement strand
CGCTGCCGGCAACCTCGATGAGGTCGAGGCCCGGTGCACTCTCGACCGAGGTGGCGGCGACGACCGAGTAGCGGGAGTCGACTGCCGTCCGCGCGACCCTCGGTGAACGCATCGGACACCGAGAGCACGCCCGACGGCTCCTGGTCGGACAGCCCGGCGATGCGCGCTCGGTCCTCCGGCGTGATGCTGCGTTCGAACGCCTGGATCGCGTCGTTCGGCCCCTCGTACACGAGCGGGACACGGGTCGAGCGTCCGATGAGACGGAAGGCGGGTTTCTGGACGAGGCGGTACTGCACGGGAGTGCTCCCTTCGACGGTGAGACGGAAGGACAGCCGACCCTGCGACCGGAGGACGGCGCCGGGCTCGCGCGCCTCCTGTGGCCCGATGCCGTGCACGGCTCGGAACGCCCGCCCGAACGCATCGGCCGAGCCGTACCCGAAGCGCGCGGCGACGTCCGAGACGGTCGTCGTCCCCGAGGCGATGACGGCGGCAGCGAGCGTCATCCGGCGACGCCGGACGTAGTCGGAGAGCGGCATGCCGGCGAGCGCGGAGAACACCCGCCGGAAGTGGTACTCGCTCGTCCCGGTGATGCGCGCGAGCTCGTCCACGGCGAGCACCGTGTCGTCCGGGCCGCCGTCGAGGTGTTCCTACATCCGTCAGGCCAACACGCAGCTCGACCAGCTTGCCCATGACCGCGGCGCCGACCATGCCCCCGCGGGCAGCGTGGTCGTGCTCTTGTCGGAGCGGCTTGCGGTCGACCCCCAGCACGCCTCGATCGCCCAACCTTACGTGTACCTGACCTCGCCCGACGTAGTACTGGGGATGGTCGGCGATGTGACCGCCGTCTGGGCGAATCTCCTGACCGCAGCGACCGGACAGATGTCCGAGACCGATCAGAGGAAGCACCTGCGTTCAGTCCTCGGGACACG
>NZ_BACZ01000600.1 GCF_000333375.1 Curtobacterium sp. B18 | reverse complement strand
TTCCCGCCGTACTCGACAGGTGAGACCGGTCGTGTCGGTTCGCCGAAGCGTCGCGAGATCGGGCACGGCTTCCTCGCCGAGCGCGCCCTCGTGCCGGTGCTGCCGTCGCGCGAGGAGTTCCCCTACGCCATCCGTCAGGTGTCCGAGGCCCTCGGCTCCAACGGTTCGACGTCGATGGGCTCCGTCTGCGCCTCGACCCTGTCACTCCTCAACGCCGGTGTGCCCCTCAAGGCCCCGGTCGCGGGCATCGCGATGGGCCTCGTGTCCGACACCGTCGACGGTCAGACCCGCTACGCGGCGCTGACCGACATCCTCGGTGCCGAGGACGCGCTCGGCGACATGGACTTCAAGGTCGCCGGGACCTCGGACTTCGTCACGGCCATCCAGCTGGACACGAAGCTCGACGGCATCCCGTCGTCGGTCCTCGACGCCGCGCTCAAGCAGGCCAAGGAGGCCCGCTCGGCCATCCTCGGTGTGCTCAACGAGGCGATCGACGCCCCCGACGAGATGGCGGACACCGCTCCTCGTGTCATCTCGGTGCAGATCCCCGTCGACAAGATCGGCGAGCTGATCGGTCCGAAGGGCAAGACGATCAACGGCATCCAGGACGAGACCGGCGCCGACATCTCCATCGAGGACGACGGCACCGTGTACATCGGCGCCGTCGACGGTCCGTCGGCCGAGGCCGCCCGCGCCCAGGTCAACGCGATCGCGAACCCGACGAACCCGGAGATCGGGGACCAGTTCCTCGGCACGGTCGTCAAGATCGCGACCTTCGGTGCGTTCGTGTCGCTGCTCCCGGGCCGCGACGGTCTGCTCCACGTCTCCGAGGTGCGCAAGCTCGCCGGCGGCAAGCGTGTGGAGAACGTGGAGGACGTCCTCGGCGTCGGCCAGAAGATCCTGGTCGAGGTCACCAAGGTCGACGACCGCGGCAAGCTGTCGCTCGCGCCGGTCGTCGCCGACGAGGTGGACACCGAGGGTGGCAAGGGTCACGAGACCCACGCCGAGGCCCCGGCCGAGGGCTGATCTCTCCCGCGTCCTGACGCACGAACGGCCGCCGTCCCTTCCGGGGCGGCGGCCGTTCGCCGTTGCGGGGCGTGGCGAGGGCGGCGCGCCACCTGGGTGAGGTTTCGCGCTGACCGTGTGTCGGCTGGACCTGGTTTCGCGTTGACCGGGCGTCGGCTGGACCAGGTTTCGCGCTGACCGACAGCTCACGGCCCGTCGAGCGCGTGACCTGTCGGTGAGCGCGAAAGCGCCCGGCGCCCGGCGCGACTACGCCGCCGGGGTCTCCTGCGTGCCGACCAGCTGCGCGCGTCCGAGCAGGTGCTCGCGGAGCACGAAGCCCACAACCGCGGGCGTCGCATCGGCCGGTGCCTCGAGGACCGGCACGTCGAGCGCGCTCAGCGTGAAGAAGTACCGGTGCGGCCCGTGGCCGGCGGGCGGAGCGGCGCCGAGGAAGGTGTCCGTGCCGAACTCGTTCCGGCGGCGGAGCGCCTCGGCGGGGAGCAGCGCGTCGTCGGTCCCCGCTCCGGCGGGCAGCGAGGTCGCCGAGGCCGGGATGTCGGTCAGGCTCCAGTGCCAGAACCCGGAGCCGGTCGGGGCATCGGGGTCGTACACCGTGAGGACGAAGCTCTGCGTGCCCTCGGGCGCGCCGGACCACTCGAGCGCGGGGGAGCGGTCCTCGCCGCCGACGTCGCTGCCGCGCGCGGACGTCGGGAGCACACCGCCGTCG
>NZ_BACZ01000601.1 GCF_000333375.1 Curtobacterium sp. B18 | reverse complement strand
TCCGCCCCGTTGTGGCCCGCCGGGACCTTCCGTGCCGCGCCCGGGCTGCCGTCGGTGATCCTGTTGCGCGGCCTCGTCGCGGCCTCGTTCTTCGGCAGCGAGGCGTACGTGCCGTTCCTGCTGCAGGCGAAGGATGGCCTGTCCGCCTCGGCCGCGGGGCTCGCACTCACGGTCGCGGCGCTCAGCTGGGCCGGGTCGAGCTGGGTGCACGGGCGCCTGGGCGAGGACCGCGCCACCGCCACCAGGACCTTCGCCGTCGGCCTCGCGCTCGTCCTCGTCAGTCTGCTCACCGCGCTGACCGTCGCCACCTTCGGGTTGCCGTGGTGGCTGCTCGTCGTCGGCTGGTTCGTCGGCGGCGCGGGCATGGGGGCGATCTACCCGCGGACCTCGATGCTCACCCTGCGGTTCTCGGGCGAGGGCGACGACGGCTTCGCGAGCTCGGCCCTGACGATCGCGGACGCCTCCGGTAGCGTGATCGGACTCGCCGTCACCGGCCTGCTGTTCATCGGCACGGGCGGTGCGGACGGTGCGGTGTCGTTCCCCCTGGTGTTCGGCGGCATGACCGTCATCGCGGCGCTCGCGGTCGCAGCGGTGCGTCGGCTCGGGCCCGTCCCGGCACCATCGGCCGTCCCGGTGGGCGGGTAGCGTGGCCCTCGTGCCCCTCCGCTTCGTCACCGCCGCCGTGGTCGTCGGCGTGACCATCGCCCTGGCCGGGTGTCAGGGCACGACGTCGGCGGCGCCCTCGCCGGTGCAGAGCACGGACCTGACGAGCTCCGACGGCGGGTTCGACCGGCACGCGGTGATCGGCGTCGTCCTCGAACCGGGGCAGGACACGCTCGGCGACGACCTCGAGCGCGGGTTGAGGGACGCCGGCTTCAGCCCGGACGTCCGCGTCGCCCCCGCCCGTGGGGCCGCCGCCGCACAGCGCACCGCGGTGGACCGGCTGGTCCGGACCGGCGCGAAGGCGCTGCTCGTGCGCCCGGTCGACGCCTCGGCGCTGACCGGGGTCATCCAGACGGCGCACGACGCCGGGGTCGTCGTGGTCTCCCTCGGCGAGCCCCTGCCGACCAGCGGTACCGGCGGCGACGGGGTGTCCGCCGACTACCGGGTGCCGGCGGGCGACGACCAGGCGGACCTCGTCAGCGCGGCGGTCGACGTCGTCGGGTCACTGCAGCGCGGCGAGAAGCCCACGACCGACTGACGGGTCGGGCGGGTTCAGCGCCACCAGGACGGGAACGACAGCACGATGGTGTCGACGAGTGCCTTGCGGGACCGGCGCGGTCCGGCGAGCCACGCCTCGATCGCCCCGACGAACCCCTGGGCGACGAACCCCGCGGCGACGTCGTCGAGCAGCTCCGGTCGGTGCTCGCCGTCGAGCGACCGGATGTGCTGCTCGCTCGACACCGTGAAGTGCTCGACGAGCAGCCGGTGCAGCGAGGCGTCGTTCGGGTCCGGCAGCGCCTTGCCGTAGATGTCACGGTGCGCGACGACGTGCTCGACCACGGCGTTGATGCCGCGCCGGGTGATCATCGCGAGTTCGTCGAGGTCCGCGCCGCGGTTCGCGGCCACGCGCCGGGCGTCGGCGTCGTCCTGGCGGATGCGGTCGAGCTCCGGCGTCAGCACGTCCGCGAGCAGGGACCCGGGGGAGACCGCGTGCGAGTAGAAGGTCGCGCGGTTGATGCCGGCTGCACGGGTGACGTCGGCGACCGTGATCTCGGACACCGGTCGATCGGCGGCGAGGCGCAGGATCGCTTCGCGCAGGGCGGCGGTCGTGTGCAGGATGCGGGCGTCCACCATGACGCCACCCCCTTCTGATCCGGTTCCCCCCGCCGGTGTTCCGACGGAACGTGCGGGACGGCTCGGCCGCGCGGACGAGCGCTGACGAGCAGTCCGACGGTACCGCATGGGCCGCGTCGGAACCGGGCGGCGGCCGTGGCAACACGCGGGCGGACGCGCGGAACTGCTGCGGCAGTGCTCGGGAGGGCCGTAGGATGGTACCGCGGCCGAATCGATTCGATCGATGCCGCGATCACCTCCCACACCCCCTCACCGTCGAAGGACCCCTGCTCGTGACCGCGCCCGCAACCACCGGTTCGCTCCGTGTCGTCCTGCACCCCGGAGACGCGCTCTCCCGCAGCCAGCGACTCGTCTACGTCTTCGTCCTCGGTGCGCTCACCGCGCTCGGGCCGTTCACGATCGACCTCTACCTGCCGGCCTTCCCGTCGCTCAAGGACGAGTTCGGCATCAGCGACGGGGCGGTGCAGCTCACCCTGACGGCCACGACCCTCGGGTTCGCGGCCGGGCAGCTCCTCGTCGGCCCGTGGAGCGACAAGGTCGGTCGTCGCCTCCCGCTCATCATCGCGACGACCGTGCACGTGGGCGCCTCGATCGGGGCCGCGCTCGCGCCGAACGTCGAGGTGCTGGCGGTGTTCCGCGTCCTGCAGGGCATGGGCGCGTCGGCCGGCGGCGTCGTGGCGATGGCGACGGTGCGCGACCTGTTCGGTGGCAAGCCGCTCGTGCGGATGCTGTCCCGGCTGGCGATGGTGAACGGCCTCGCGCCGATCCTCGCCCCGCTCATCGGCTCGCAGATGCTCCGGTTCGTCAGCTGGCGCGGCGTGTTCGTCTTCCTCGCCTGCTACGGCGCCGCGGTGGTCATCGCATCGATCCTCCTCATCGTCGAGACGCTCCCGCCGGCCCGTCGGCACGAGGCCGGCCACTCCACCATCGGACAGCGGTACCGCGCGCTCTTCTCGGACCGCGTCTTCGTGGGGGTCGCGCTCATCGGGGCGATGGTCTTCAGCGGACTGTTCTCGTACCTCAGCTCGTCGCCGTTCCTGTTCCAGGGGCTGTACGGGCTCGATGCGCAGGAGTACGGCCTGCTGTTCGCCGTGAACTCCGTCGGCGTCGTCGTCGGGGTGCAGGTGTCGGCACGGCTCGCACAGCGCGTCGGGCCGCAGTGGATCATCGCGTGCTCGACCGCGACGCTGTTCCTCGCCGCCTNCGCGATCATC
>NZ_BACZ01000602.1 GCF_000333375.1 Curtobacterium sp. B18 | reverse complement strand
AAAACTCCCGTCCGTCGTCGTGCGCGTGGGCGCATCAGACCGCCGGCATCACTCCTTGACCGGGATCGACTGCGCCTTGAGCGCCGCGACCGTCTTGGACTGCCCCGACTCGAGCGCGTCGAGGAGGGTCCCCTGCCCGGAGGCCGCCTGGCCGAAGCCGTCCGACACGTCCGAGTAGGTCTGGGTCATCGTCGGACCCCAGGTGAAGGGCTGGATGTCCTTCGCCGCGGTCGCGAACTCCTCGTAGATCTTCTGGTTGCCGTAGAACGGCAGCCCCTCGGTGAGGGCGGGGAGCTCGGCGCCGGTGGACGACGCGGGGTAGAGGTTCGCCTCCTTGTTCAGCGCGGCGAGCGCCTCCTTCGAGGTGTTCAGCCAGACGAGGAACTCCGACGCCTCGGCCGGGTGCTTGCTGCCCGCGAAGACGACGTTCGACGAACCGCCCCAGGCGGCCGACTTCGAGTCACCCTCGGACCAGGGCGGCATCGGCGCGACGGCCCACTTGCCCGAGGTCGAC
>NZ_BACZ01000603.1 GCF_000333375.1 Curtobacterium sp. B18 | reverse complement strand
CGAGCTTCTCGAGCGCGCGGGCGAGTCCCTCGGGGTGACGCGTGGTCATCGCACCGGTCGCGTCGGCCAGGTACTCACGCTGCCGGGAGACCGCGGCCTGCACGCCCGCCGCGGCGATCGGCGCGACGATCACCGCCACGATGCCGGCGACGAGCAGCACCGGGTTCGTGCCGCCGTTGTCGTTGTTCCGGTTCCGACCGCCGGCGAGCCCGCTGAAGATCGAGATGCGGAGCAGGACGTCGGCGATGAGGCCGACCGCGACGACCAGGCCGAACACCATCGTCGAGACGCGGATGTCGTAGTTCCGGACGTGCCCGAGCTCGTGCGCCATGACGCCCTGCAGCTCCTGGTCGTCCATGATCGCGAGCAGCCCGGTCGTCGCGGCGACGATCGCGTGGTCGGGGTCACGGCCGGTTGCGAAGGCGTTCGGCGACGGGTCCTCGATCACGAAGACCCGCGGCATCGGCATCCCGGTGGCGATCGCGAGGTTCTCCACGGTGCGCCAGAGCCGCGGCTCGGTGGTCCGGTCGATCTCGATGCCGCCCGCGATCGCGGTGGCCTGGCGTCCGGCGGCGAAGTACTGCACGACCGCGTAGCCGAGGGCGACCACGAGGACGATCACACCGATCGACACGTTGCCGGCGAGGTAGCCGCCGAGGAACCCGAGCGCACCGATGATCAGCAGGAAGACCAGGACGATGAGGACCGTGTTGCGCTTGTTGCGCGCGATCGCGCTGTACACGTCGCAGCAGTCTCCGGGCGGATCAGAACTGGACGCGCGGCGGTTCGGCGATGGCCGCGGGCTCGGCGGTCTCGAAGAACGACGCCTCGGAGAAGCCCCGGCTCTTCGCGAACGACGAGTTCGGGAAGACCCGGATCTTCGTGTTCAGCTCGCGCACGCCGCCGTTGTAGAAGCGTCGGGCGGACTGGATCTTGTCCTCGGTGTCGACGAGCTCGGACTGCAGCTGCAGGAAGTTCTGGCTGGACTGCAGCTGGGGGTACCCCTCGGCGACCGCGAACACGCTCTTGAGCGCCTTCTGCATGTGCCCCTCGGCCGTGGAGGCGCTCGAGGCGTCCCCGGCGCTGAGCGTCTCGGCACGGGCCTTCGTGACGGCCTCGAACACGGACTTCTCGTGCGTGGCGTACCCCTTGACCGTCTCGACGATGGTCGGGATGAGGTCCGCGCGGCGCTTGAGCTGCACCGAGATGTCGCTCCACGCCTCGTCGACGCGGACCTTCAGCGTGACGAGCGAGTTGTAGGTGACCCACAGGTAGATCCCCACGACGACGAGGAGGACCACCACCACTCCGACGACGATCAGCGTCGTGATGAGTCCG
>NZ_BACZ01000604.1 GCF_000333375.1 Curtobacterium sp. B18 | reverse complement strand
ATCCCCGGGCCGCGCTCGGCCCGGTCCATGTCTCGAAACGCGGCCACTGGAGCGGTCCCGAAGCACCGACTGTGGCCGCTTCGATCGGGCGCGGTGCCCGATGCCGTCAAACTACGTCGGACCGCCGACACGACGCGAGCGACACGCGGTTTCCGGAGTTACGGTCACGTGAACAGCGCGACCGTCCGCCGGTCTGGAGGCGCGGTGCGGGCCCACCCCGCGCCTGGCGTCCGGCGTCTCCCGCCCCGCGTCTTCCGCCCCGCGCGAATTCACGGGCCCAGCGACACTTCTCGCGCTGTAGAGCGCGTGAACTGTCGCCCACCCCGTGAGGTCGCGGGCGCAGCGCGGCTGGCTGCGCGGCGCGCGCTGCGCGGCTGGCTGCGTGCCGCGGGCGCGCCGCTACTGCATCGTGGCGTAGGAGAGGCAGGCGTCGCGGAACATGTCGAGGGTCTCGTCCGTCGTGGACGCGAACACCGAGACCCGCGCGACCCCGAGCCGCGTCGTCACCGTCACCCCGTGGTTGTGGAACGCGGCGGACAGCGCGGTGAGGCGCCCCTGCGGCGGCCGGAGCACCACGATGCCGGCCCGCTCGCGCGGGTCGCGGCTGGACTCGACGGACAGGCCGAACTCGTCGGCGATGTCGAACACGCGCTCGACGCGGTCGGCGACCCGCTCCTGCACGGCCGGGACGCCCACGGCCACGAGCCGGTCCAGCGACACCGCCATGCGCGCCTGCGCCACCGGGTCGATCCGGGTCATCTGGAACCCGGCGGCACCGGGGCGGACGGCGGGGACCTCGGTGGGCCACCCGGACGTCCCGTGCGGGCCGGACAACGCGGGGCGCAGCCGGTTGAGCGCGCGGTCACTGAACGCCGTGAACCCGGTGCCCCAGCCGGCGTGCAACCACTTCTGCCCACCCGTGGCGACGACGTCGGCGACCTCGTACGGAGCGTCCACCACGCCGAAGCCCTGGATCGCATCGACGATGAGGAGGCGGTCGCCGATGACCTCGCGGACGGCGGCGAGGTCGGCGAGGTAGCCGGTCTGCCAGTCGACGAGCGAGAGCGCGACCGCGGTGACGTCGTCGGTGAGGCGCGACTCGATGAGCGACGGGGTCATCCACCCGGCACCGGACTCGATCACGACCGGCTGCACGCGCCCGCCCGTCGCCGAGGCCGCACTCGCGAGTGCCAACGGCAGCGACGGGTACTCGTCGGCCGAGACGAGCACCCCGCCGGTCAGCCCGAACGCGGTGTGCAGGAGCCCGGGGGTCGTCGCGGTCTGCGAGACGACCTGGTCCTCGCGCCGGCCGACCAACCGTGCCGCGACGGTCCGGACGCGTGCGTCCTGCTCGTCGAGCGTCTCCATGGCACCGAAGCGCATGTGCTCCTGGATCGTCCCGAGCACGCGCTGCTCCTCGAGGACCGCGGTCTGCACGGGGCCGAACGCGGCGTGGTCGAGGTAGCCGGGCTCCTCGGCGAAGCCTGAGGCATACTCGGCGATGTTCACAGGGGCAACCTTCCGTGGGACGAAAACCCTGTGAGTCTACTGGGATCAGCGAGGACGGGCCGCACCCGGTCCGGTCCACGCACCGGTGCCAGCCGAAGGCAGTGCCCGACGGCACCTGCCCGGGGACGGAGCCCGCGGTCCGGTCGTCAGCCGCCGAAGCGCCGCGACCGCAACCCGAAGTCGCGGACGGCCCGGAGGAAGTCGACCTCGCGCAGGTCCGGGTAGAACGCCTCGACGAAGTAGAACTCGCTGTGCGCGCTCTGCCACAGCATGAAGTCCGACAACCGCTGCTCGCCCGACGTCCGGATGACGAGGTCGGGGTCCGGCTGCCCCTGCGTGTACAGGTGGTCGCCGATGAGCTCGGGCGTCAGCACCTCGGCCAGGGTGTCGAGCGTGCCGCCGCCCTCGCCGTGCGCACGGACGATGCTGCGCATGGCGTCGGCGATCTCACGGCGACCGCCGTAGCCGACCGCGAGGTTCACGTGCAGGCCGGTGTGGTCGGCCGTCCGTCGTTCCGCGGCGGACAGCGCCTCGACGAGGGGTCCGGGGAGCCCCTCGTTCGCTCCGACGTGCTGCACGCGCCAGTCACGGTGGTCCGCGAGGGTGCCCGCGAGGTCGGCGATGATGCCGACGAGCTGCTCGAGCTCCTCACCACCGCGGCCGGTCAGGTTGTCGGAGGACAGCAGGTAGAGCGTCACGACCTCGATGCCGAGGTCGTCGCACCAGGTCAGGAACTCCGGGATCTTCGCGGCGCCCGCCCGGTGCCCGTGCGCGGCGGACTCGAGACCGAGCTGCTTCGCCCAGCGCCGGTTGCCGTCCACGATCATGGCGACGTGCTTCGGCATCGCCGAGCCGTCGATCTGCCGACGGATCCGGCTCTGGTAGGCGCGGTAGAGGATCCCTCGTCCTGCCCATCCCACCCTGCCGGTCACGGATCGAACATAGTGCACCCGACCTCGGAGCGGACCGCGTTCGCCGGGAGGTCCGGACGTGTTCGGCGTTCGTTCGGCATCTGGCCCTACGGTCGGACCATGCAGGCCGAGCACGACACCGGGACCCTCCCCCACGTCCCCTTCACCGACGAGGCCCAGAGCACGGTCGCCGGACGGTCAGCCGCCGGTCGCGCCGCCGGCACGCCCGAGCCCCGGCCCGCCTGGCGCGGATGGATCCACCTCGGGGCGTTCCCGTTCGCGATCGCGATGGGCGTCGTCCTCATCGCCCTGGCTGGCTCCCCCGCGGCGAAGGTCGGCAGCGCGGTGTTCATGGCGACGTCGCTCGCCATGTTCGGCGTCTCGGCGACGTACCACCGCTTTCCGTGGGGCCCGAAGGTCAAGGCGGTGCTGAAGCGCATCGACCACACGAACATCCTGCTGCTCATCGCCGGCACCTACACACCCGTGGCGATCTGCGCCCTGCCGCACACCCTGATGGTCGTGGTGCTCTGGGTGATGTGGTCCGGCGCGGCCCTCGGCATCGCGTTCCGCGTCCTCTGGATCGGCGCGCCACGGTGGCTCTACGTCCCGATCTACCTCGTCCTCGGCTGTGCGGCGCTCGGACTGCTGCCGCAGTTCTTCGCGGCCAGCGTGCCGATGACGGTGCTCGTGCTCTCCGGCGGGCTCGCGTACGTGATCGGCGCGCTCGTGTACGGCTTCAAGCGCCCGAACCCGTCCCCGACGGTGTTCGGCTTCCACGAGGTGTTCCACGCCCTCACCGTCGTCGCCTTCGCGGCCCAGTGGGCGGGCGTGCTCATCGTGGCGCTGGACCCGGTGCGCTGACCGCGACGGTCGGTCGGACAGGAGGCACGGCTCGCGCCCGCCCCGCCCCTGACGTCGCGCGCGCGCGTCCACCGCACCGGTCCCGTCCACCGCGCCGGTCGCGCGGTCGCGTCAGCCGCGCTCGGTGTCGTCCCCGACGTCGGCCCGGCCGTCCTCGGCCGCGCGCCGCTCCGGCTCGTCCGTCGCGACGCCGTCACGCCCGACACCGTCGGGCCCGGTCGCGGTGCCGTTCGCCTCGGCCTCGAGCCGCTCCCGGATCTCGGCGCGGTAGCGCGTCCGCCGGATGCGGCGGGTCATGTCGATGACGAGCAGGATCGTCACGATCGCGACGACCGCGATCGCGATGAAGCCGGCGACGCCCGGCGTCACGTCCACGTCGGGAACGGTCGAGGTCGGGCTCGGGCTGGGGGTCGCGGCGAGTGCCGCGTGGATGGTGCTCACGCAGTGGTGTCCTTGTCGGCAGGGATCCCCGCGAACAGGTCGGACTCGGGGAGCTCGGTCGGCACGCGTGCCTCGACGAGCTGGTAGTCCTCGGTCGGCCACACCGTCGCGAGGAGGTCGTTCGGCCAGTAGAAGAAGGCACTGTCCGGCGGCACCTGGCTCGCGTGCGCCCGGAGCGCCGCGTCCCGCGCGTCGAAGTACTCGTGCACGTCGACGTGGGTGGTGGCGAGGTCGGGCCGGTCGGCGAACCGCTCGACCCACTCGCGGAGCTGCTCCACCGCGGGGCTGTCGGGATCGCGTTCCTGCAGGGCCGCGAAGACCGTCCGGAAGCGTCGGGGGTTCATCGTGCGCTCGTAGTAGAGCTTCGCGATCGACCAGGCGGGCCCGGCGTCCGGGTAGGCGCTTGGGTCGGCGGCGGCCGTCCAGGCGGCGACCGAGACCTCGTGCGTCCGGATGTGGTCGGGGTGCGGGTAGCCGCCGTTCTCGTCGTAGGTGACGAGGACGTGCGGGCGGAACCGACGGATGACCCGCACCAGCGCCTCGGTCGAGTACTCGAGCGGCACGGTGGAGAAGGTGCCGGGCCGGACCGTCTCGCCCTTGTCGGCGTCCGGCAGCCCGGAGTCGTGGTAGCCGAGCCACAGGTGGTCGATGCCGAGCGCGGCCTGGGCTCCGGCCATCTCGGTGCGCCGGTAGCCGGCCATGTCGCGGTGCGCGCGGGTCGTGGCGGGCTCGCCGAGCTGCTCGTTGAGGATGTCACCGGCCTCGCCGCCGGTGCAGGAGACCACGAGGACCTCGTTGCCCTCGGCCGCGTACTTCGCCGCGGTCCCCGCTCCCTTGCTCGACTCGTCGTCGGGATGGGCGTGGACGGCCAACAGGCGGTACGGCACTGGGGTTCCTCACTGGTCGCGTGGCAGCACACAGCATCACGTGAACTACCCTGGGATCAGGATAATCACCCCGGGAGCCCCGAACTGTCCGAACCGCAGCACCCATCGGCACCTCAGCCGTCCGCCGGCACCACCGCGACGCTGGACGACCGCTACGGCCGCACCCCCGGGCGTGCCCGCCGCACTCGGCTGATCGGCATCGTCGCCGCCGCTGCCGTCGCCCTCGTCTTCATCGTCTGGGTGATCTGGGCCGGCCCCGGGCAGACCAGCCACGGACTCGACACCGACGACGTCGGGTACCAGGTCGTCTCCGACCACGAGGTCGTGGTGCACACGCAGATCTCTGTCGACCCCGGAACGGTCGCGAAGTGCGCCGTCCAGGTCCTCGACAAGTCGTACACGATCGTCGGGTGGCGCGAGATCCGGGTGCCCGCATCCGATCAACGCGTGCGCAGCATCAGCACCCCTGTGAACACCGTGTCACGGGGCGTGACCGGCTTGATCCACGACTGCTGGGTTCCCTAGACTGCTGTGATTCGCGGACGAGACCGGCCACACCGGCCGGTCTCGTTCCATGCTGAAGGGAATCACCATGAGCAACGACACCCAGGTCACGTGGCTGACGCAGGAGGCGCACGACCGCCTCACGGCCGAGCTCGAGACGCTGTCCGGTGAAGGTCGCCAGGAGATCGCGAACCGCATCGAAGCCGCCCGCGAAGAGGGCGACCTCAAGGAGAACGGCGGCTACCACGCCGCCAAGGACGAGCAGGGCAAGATCGAGGCCCGCATCCGTCAGCTCACCGAACTCCTGAAGCACGCCACCGTCGGCGAAGCCGACTTCGACGGCACGGTCGAGCCCGGCACCGTCGTGACCGCCGTCATCGCCGGTGACGAGTCGACGTTCCTCGTCGGCAACCGCGAGATCGTCGGCGAGGGCTCGGACCTCACCGTCTACAGCCCGGTCAGCCCGGTCGGCGCGGCCATCGTCGGCCTGCGCGCCGGCGGCACGACCACCTACACGGCACCCAACGGCAAGGAGATCGCCGTCGAGGTCACCAAGGTCGAGCGCTACGAGCCGTAGACCCACCCGCTGCCATGACAGGAGGCGCGGTGCCNNCTGGCNCCGCGCCTCCTGTCATGGGGTGACGGGTGTCAGTGCTCCAGCAGCTCCGGCCGGAAGCCCACCTCGCGGAGGCGCTGGATGACCTCCTGCGCGTGCTCCGGTCCGCGGGCCTCGATCGACAGGTCCAGCGCGACCTCGTTGATGACGAGCCCCTGGCCGTGGCGGGTGTGGAGGACCTCGACGACGTTCGCGCCGGCCTCCGAGATGACCTGCGAGACCCGGGCGAGCTGCCCCGGACGGTCCGGCAGCATGATCCGGATCCCGATGTACCGCGACGCCGCGACGAGACCGCGCGTGATGACGCGTTCCATCATGAGCGGGTCGATGTTGCCGCCGCTGAGCAGGACGACCGTGCGCCCGGTGTCGCGGACGGCGCCGGACATGATCGCCGCGACACCGACGGCGCCGGCGGGCTCGACGACGAGCTTCGCCCGCTCGAGGAGCACCAGGAGCGCGCGGGCGACGTCGTCGTCGGACACGGTCACGATGTCGTCGACGAGGTCGCGGATGATCGGGAAGTTCAGGTCGCCCGGCCGCGCCACCGCGATGCCGTCCGCGATCGTCGGCTTCGTGTGCACCGTGACGGGTTCACCGGCCTCGATCGAGCTCGGGTAGGCGGCGGCGTTCTCGGCCTGCACCCCGAGGACGCGGATGCTGCGACCGGTGCGCTCGGCGATGCCCTTGACGGCGAGGGCGATCCCGGAGATGACCCCGCCACCGCCGATCGGCACGACGACGGTGTCGGCGTCCGGCACCTGCTCGAGGATCTCGAGCCCGAGGGTCCCCTGTCCGGCGATGACCGCGGGGTGGTCGAAGGGCGGGATGAACACGGCGCCGGTCCGGTTCGCGAAGTCCTTCGCCGCACTCAGGGCCTCTTCCACGGAGTGCCCGCGCAGGACGACCTCGGCGCCGTAGTGCCGGGTGGCCTGGAGCTTCGGCAGGGCGACACCGACGGGGGTGAAGATCGTCGCCGGGATCCCGAGCTCGCGCGCGGCGAGGGCGACGCCCTGCGCGTGGTTGCCGGCGCTCGCGGCGACGACGCCGGCGGCCCGCTGCTCGGCGGTGAGCGTCGACAGGCGGTTGTACGCGCCGCGGACCTTGTACGCCCCGGTGCGCTGCAGGTTCTCGCACTTGAGGTGGACCGGCGACCCGAGGACCTCGGCGAGGAACTGCGAGGTCTCCATCGGCGTGACGCGAGCGACCCCGGCGATCGTCACGCGAGCCTTCTCGATGTCGTCGAGTGTGGGGATCAGCGGCGTGGTGGTGTCGGTCACGGGTCCATCATCGTCGCTCGCGGCGCTCCTGACGAACCCGTGACGTCAGTTGGTGCTGGCCGTTCCCTCAGCCGCAGTGGCCTGCGGCTTGCTGCCGGGTGCCGGGACCTCGTCGCCGACCTTGTGCCGACGTCGTCGCATGAGCTGCAGCTGCCCGTGCTGCCCGCGTTTCGGCGTGGCCTCCAGCACGTGCTCGGAGTCGAGTCCCCGCCAGCGACCGCTCGCGATCGTCATCACCATCGTGTTCACCGTCGCGATGAGCGGCACGGCGAAGAACGCCCCGGCGATGCCGGCCAGCCCGGAGGCCGCGGTGACCCCGAGGACCACCGCGAGGGGGTGCACCTTCACCGCGTTGCCCATCACGAGCGGCTGCAGGATGTGGCCCTCGATCTGCTGGACGAGCAGGACGACGCCGAGCACGAGGACCGCCGCCAGCGGACCGTTGAAGATCAGGGCGACGAAGACGGCGAGGAAGCCGGTGACGATCGCGCCGACCACGGGGATGAACGCACCGAGGAACACGAAGGCCGCGATCGGGATCACGAGCGGCATGCCGCCGAAGAACAGGCCGACGATGTACGCGCCGAGTCCGATGCCGACGGCGTCGACGAACGCGACGAAGATCTGGACACGGATGAAGCTCGTCAGGGTGATCCACCCGGCGACCCCGGCACCGTCGACGGTCGCGCGGGCCTTCTTCGGGAACAGCCGGACGGCCCACCGCCAGACGTTCTTGCCGTCGATGAGCAGGAAGATCGTGGTGAACAGGATGATGAAGAGCGCCTCGAACACGTGCGTGGCACCGGAACCCGCGCTCGCGACCCCGGACAGGATCGACGCGCTGTTGTCCTGCAGCCACTTCGTGCCGTCGTTCAACCAGCCGTTGACGTCGCTCTGCGTGATGCCCAGGCCGGAGTTCAGGACGAGGTCCTTGATGTTCGCGTACTGCTCCACCGTGCGGTCGCGGAGCGACGGGTAGGACGCGATGATCTGGTCGACGACGAGCCACACCAGGGCACCGATCGCCGCCAGCCCGCCGAGCAGGCTGATCACGACCGCGAGCCACTTCGGCACGTGGTGGCGCTGCATCCAGTTCGAGATCGGCACGAGCAGCGCCGAGACGACGATGCCGACGAGGAACGGGATGAGGATCTGGCTGAAGATCGTCATCAGCCAGATGAAGACCGCGATCACGCCGATGACGACCAGGATCCGCCAGGACCAAGCGCCGGCGATGCGCATGCCCGTCGGGACGGCTTCCTCGACCACGGGGTCCGGATGCGTCGGTTGCTGCTTTCTGCCCCATGCCATGACCGCGAGTGTAGCGATGTGCGTCCTGACAGGTACCAGATGCGGCATACACGGGTCTCCCCGGGGTGTCGGCGGCGATCGGTAGCCTCGGTCCCATGGCCAGGACCACGCTCTCCGCCGCCGAGGCCCGCCGTGTCGCACTGGCCGCCCAGGGCTTCGGCCAACCGCCGGCCGACCGGGTGTCGACGCGTGCCCTCACGGCGGGGTTCGCGCGGCTCGGCCTGCTGCAGATCGACTCCGTCAACGTCTTCGAGCGCAGCCACTACCTCCCGCTGTTCGCCCGCCTCGGCGCCTACGACCGCGCCACGCTCGACCGCCGCACCATGACGGCGCGCGGCCCCTACGCCGAGTACTGGGCGCACGAGGCGGCCTTCGTCGACCGTGCCGACCTGCCGCTCTTCCGGTGGCGGATGGACGCGCTGCGGGCGCGGGACGCCTGGCCGAACCGGATCGAGGGGGTCCGTCGGACGGAGGGCGTCCGCCGCGAGCTGCGGGCGCTCCTCGCGGCCGAGGGGCCGATGCCGGCCAGCGCGGTCGAGCACGAGGCGAACGTCCGACGTGGGCCGTGGTGGGGGTGGAGCGACGTCAAGACCGGCCTCGAGCAGATGTTCCGCTGGGGCGACGTGGTGAGCGCCGGTCGCTCCGGCTTCGAACGGGTCTACGCCCTCCCCGAGCAGGTCCTGCCGGCCGGCACGCTCGAGGGGGCACCGGCACGCCCCGACGCCGTCCTCGAGCTCGTCCGGCGGGCATCGCGTGCGCTCGGCGTCGGCACCCGCGCGGACGTCGCCGACTACTTCCGGCTGCGGTCCGACGACACCGCCCGGGCGATCGCCGAGCTCGCGGCCGCCGGCGAGCTCGTGCCGGTGCAGGTCGAGTCCTGGGGCGAGCGGGCCTGGATGCACGCCGACGCCCGGGTGCCGCGTCGGATGTCGGCGGACGCCGTCCTCAGTCCCTTCGACCCGGTCGTCTGGTTCCGGCGACGGGCCGAGCGGATGTACGGCTTCCACTACCGGATCGAGATCTACACGCCCGCACCGAAGCGGGTGTTCGGGTACTACGTGCTGCCGGTGCTGCNAGACGACCGGCTCGTCGGGCGGGTCGACCTGAAGAGCGACTGGCAGCGCGGGGTCC
>NZ_BACZ01000605.1 GCF_000333375.1 Curtobacterium sp. B18 | reverse complement strand
GGACGTGGAGCCGCTGCTCTCGTAACCGGAGGTCGACCCGCCGGGTCCACCCGCGCCTCCCGGCATGCCACCGGTGCCACCGCCGCCCATCCCACCGGAGCTGCTGCCGGCCGGGCCGACGCTCGGGATCGAGCCGGAGTGCGCGACGGTCGTCGTGGCGAGGGCGTAGGCGGTGGTGCCGCTGAGCCCGAACAGGGTGCCAGCGAGGACGCCGACCGTGACGAGCTTGCGGAGCGACGGGACGCTGCCGATGACCACGAGCGCTGCCGACAGCAGACCGCCGGCCAGCATCACCCAGCGGAGCCAGGGCAGCCACGTCGGGTTCTCGTTCAGCAGGCACCATCCCCAGAAGGCCGTGATGCCGATCATCGCGGCGAGGCCGAGCCGGCCGACGAACCGTTCGCGAGCGTGCCAGAGCAGGGCGCCGCCGGTGCCGACCAGTCCGGCGATCGCCGGGGCCAGTGCGACCGTGTAGTACGGGTGGATCGTGCCGGACATGTACGAGAACACGAGTCCGGTGACGAGGAGCCAGCCGCCCCACAGGACCAGTCCGGCGCGGGCCGGGTCGGCGAGGTGACGGCGTCCGACGACGACCAGGCCGACGATCAGCGCGATGAGTGCCGCGGGCAGGAGCCACGAGATCTCGAGGCCCATCTCGGAGGAGAACAGCCGGTTCAGGCCCGTCGAGCCGCCGAAGGAGCTCCCGGCGGTGCCACCCGTCATGCCGCTGCCTCCGCCGCCGTTGCCCGAGCCGCCGAAGATCCGGCCGAGGCCGTTGTAGCCGAACACCAGGTCGAGGACGGTGTTGTTCGTCGAGCCGCCGATGTACGGGCGGGACTCGGCCGGCCAGAGCCAGACGGCGACGACCCACCAGCCGGCGGAGACCACGAGGGAGCCCGCGGCGATCAGCAGTCCGACGACGCGCCGGCCCCAGGAGGTGCGGGCGGCGAACAGGTAGACGAGGCCGAACGCCGGCAGGACGAGCAGCCCCTGCAGCATCTTCGTGAGGAACGCGAACCCGAGGGCGACGCCGGCGAGGGCGATCCACTTCCAGCTGCCCTTCGGGAGCGCTCGCACCGTGCAGTACGCCCCGGCGGTCATCAGGAACACGAGCAGGGCGTCCGGGTTGTCGAACCGGAACATCAGGGCGGCGGCCGGGGTGGCCGCGACGACGAAGCCGGCGAGCAGGGCGCCGACGTTCGCGGTGGTGGTGCCGACGCGTGCGAGGGTGCGGCGGACCGTGCCCCACACCAGGGCGACGGAGCCGACCGCCATGAGCGCCTGGGGGAGCAGCAGGCTGAAGCTCGAGAAGCCGAGCAGTCGCGCGGACAGCACCATCACCCAGAGCGACGCCGGGGGCTTGTCCACGGTGATGAAGTTCGACGAGTCGAGGGAGCCGAAGAAGAACGCCTCCCACGACTTCGTGCCGGCCTGCACGGCGGCGGCGTAGAAGCTGTTCGCGTACCCGGAGACGCTGAGGTCCCAGAGGTACACGACCGCGGTCAGGGCCAGGAGCGCCCAGAACGCCGGCCGGAGCCAGCGGGCGTCCTCGCGTTCGCCGAGGAAGAGTCGGGCGAGGGGCTTGCGGCGCCGATCCCGCGCGTCGGTGCGCGC
>NZ_BACZ01000606.1 GCF_000333375.1 Curtobacterium sp. B18 | reverse complement strand
GCGCACGGCCCCGTACCTGGCGCTCGTCGCGTCGGGTATCGGGATCACCCCCGGGCGGTCGCTGCTCGAGGACACCGACCTCGCCCCGGGCGAGGCCACCGTGCTGCTGCGCGGGACCGACGCCGACCAGCAGTACCTCTGGCAGGAGACCGCCGACCTCGCCGCGGCGACGGGCAGCCGGCTGTACACGATGGTCGGCCGCCGGGCGCACTCCCGCGAGAGCTGGATGACCGAGGAGGACGTGCGCCGCGGGGTCTCGCTCCGGTCCGTCTTCCCGGACCTGCTCGACTCCGACCTGTACGTGTGCGGCCCGCGCGCCTGGTCCGACCTCGTCGTCCGCGAGGCACGGCTCGCCGGCGTCCCGGAGCACCAGATCCACCACGAACGGTTCGAGTCGTGAGGGCCCGCGTCGTCGCCGGCGGGGTCGTGTCGTCCGTCGCCGTCCTCGTCATCGGCTGGCAGCTCGGCGGCCAACCCGCGGTCACCGCCCCGGCACAGCAGAGCACGACGGCCGGCACCGGCACGAGCGGCTCCGCCACCACCGGCGGGGCGAGCGGCCGGAGCAGCACCGGGACCGGCACCTCCGGCTCCGGCACCTCCGGCTCCGGCACCTCCGGCACCTCCGGCTCCGGCACCTCGGGCACCGGCACCTCGGGCGGCTCCTCCGCCTCCGGGACCTTCGCCGGCGACACGACCCAGACGCAGTACGGTCCCGTGCAGGTGCAGATCACCGTAGCGAACGGGAAGATCACCGACGTCACCACCGCGCTCCTCACCGACGTGTTCCCGGAGTCGATCCTGTCGCTCGGCCTCGGGCTGAACGCCACCGTCGCCGCCGTCGGGCAGGTCATCGGCCCGGTCGTCGGCGGCCTCGTCGCGGAGTCGAACGGCTGGCGCTGGATCTTCCTCGGCGGCATCCCGATCTCGCTCGCCGGCCTGG
>NZ_BACZ01000607.1 GCF_000333375.1 Curtobacterium sp. B18 | reverse complement strand
GAAATCGGCACGATCGACGAGCAGGACTCTCGCTCCCTCGGCCGCCCCGCGAGATGCTACCCCGGCACCGATGCCTTGCGCCGCACCGGTCACGACCATGACCTTGTTTGCGAACCGTTCTTTGAAGATCATTGCGACCCCCTCAGACGTGGTAGACGTCGATGACCTGGTGAATGTAGTCGTCCTTAAGGACGATCTTTTTCTTCAGGATCTTCGGCATCTCGCCGCTTGTGTCGAGCGTAAGGAAAGTGGTTCCGAAGAACTGCTGCGTCTGCTGGTAGCGGTGAGCGAGCGTGTTCCAATTGTAGCGCAGATCCACCGCGCCGGGGCGCCTTTCAAGCACTTCGACATTGCTGACAAAGTGCGAAGTGCGAGCTTCGGGGGTGCTGGCCGAGGACCGTTCGGTGTT
>NZ_BACZ01000608.1 GCF_000333375.1 Curtobacterium sp. B18 | reverse complement strand
AGACCGACACCGTCCGGGAGTCCGACGTCGTCATCACGATGGGCTGCGGCGACGCCTGCCCGGTGTTCCCCGGGAAGCGGTACGAGGACTGGGCGCTCGACGACCCGGCCGGGCAGCCGCTCGAGCGCGTCCGTCCGATCCGCGACGCGATCCGCGCGCGGGTCGAGGAGCTCGTCGCGAGCCTCTGAGCGGAGTGCTACCGCTCGTCGAGCGCGAGCAGTGGTGCCCAGTAGGCGTCCGGCCCGTCCGCGACCACGGCGTCCGGCTCGAAGCGAAAGCCGTAGCCGCGGACGAAGTCGAGGGCCGCTGCCTGCTCCCCCGCCGCGTCGTCGTCGGCCTCGTCGAAGAGGTACTCGCCGTGCCCCATGCGGACGCCCGAGTCGCTGATCACCGTGAGGTCCCAGCGGCCTTCCTCGGCACGTTCGATCCGCACGACGGCGGCCTGGTCAGCGGTGAAGTCAGCCATGCGGCGAGCATACGGACGCCGTCGGTCAGGCGCTCAGCTTCGCGAACGACGACCGGTGCCAGACCAGGGGGCTGTGCGCGAAGTCGGACATCAGGCCGTTCACGCGGAGCACGACGATGTCGTGGTCGCCCGCCGGGTACGTGTGCGCCACCGAGCACTCCATCCAGATCGGCGCTCCCTCGAGGAACACCGCGCCCGCGTCGGACACCGTCGTGTCGACACCGACGAAGCGCACGGACTTGTCGCGTGAGGCGAGCTGCCGCGTGACGTTCTCGTGCCGTTCGCCGAGCACCGAGACGCCGATGGAGTCCGCTCCGGCGAGCGCCGGCCACGTGGACGACGAGTGCTGCACGGCGAACATCACGAGGGGTGGGTCCTGCGAGACGCCGACGGTGAACGACGACGCGACGAGCACGGTCGGGGCGTCGTCGACGATCGCGGAGAGCGCGGCGACGCCGCAGGGGAACCCGGAGAACGCCTCCCGGAGGAGCGTCGGGTCCGCGGACTCGGCGGTGTAGGGCTTGATCATGCGCTGGTGCCTTCCTTGGTCGGTGCGGATGCGGTGGCGAGGACGACGTCCCGCCAGCGGGCGAGCCAGCCCTCGGTCGACGACTCGTCGGTGTAGTGCTTGTCGTTCAGGTACAGGCCCTGCACGGGCACCGTGGCGCCGAGCTCGACGAGCACGGGCTTGAGGAACACCTCGGGGGCCAGGTGGTGCGCGGGACCGGCGCCGAGCATGAGCGGGACGGCGGTGACCCCGGCGAGTCCGTCGGCCGTCGCGAACTGGTCGAGGAAGAGCTTCAGGACGCCCGTGTAGGTGGCCTTGAACGTGGGCGAGGCGACCACGACGAGGTCGGACGCGGCGACGGTCGCGACCGCGGCCTGCACGCCGGGGTCGCCCCAGCCGAGGATCCCCGGGCCGAGGGCGATGACGTCGACGACGTGGTCCGGCGCGGACCCGGTCAGTCGTTCGGCGACGATCGTCGCGGCCTCGAGCGTGTGCGAGCCGGGCTTGGGGTTGCCGGCGACGACGGTGGTGATCATGGCGACCGCTCCTCTCTCTCGCATCTCATCCAACGCCGTGGCGGTTACCCCGCCGTGAAGGCGCCGTTACCGTTCATTGCGCGAGCCGCCCTGGTGGCGACCGCACGGAAACCGCAGGTCAGGGGCGGAGTCGAGCCGCGCCTCCCGGCAACTCGCGTGTCAGAACGCGAGCAGGTTCTCGCGGAACGTCTCGTGCTCGTAGCCGTCCCTGACCAGACCCCGACGCCGGAGCACCGGCGCGAGTCCGTCGCAGACCTCGGTGAGGTTCTTCCGGGTCACCGGGAGTCCGATCAGGAAGCCGTCGGCGCCCGAGGCGGCGATCGCTTCCTCCATCTGGTCGGCGACCGTCTCGGGGCTGCCGACGAGCCGAACCGATCCCGTGGTGTCGCGCTGCGCGGGGAGGGCCTCGCGGAGCGTCTTGCCGTCGGCCTTCGCCAGGAACGCCTCGATGACGCTCTGGTGTCCGTTGCTCGTGCCCTTGAGGTCCGCCGGCAGCGGTTCGTCGAGGTCGAACTGCGCGAAGTCGAACCCAGACGTGTAGGACAGGTTCGCCAGCTGCGCGTCGATGTTCTCCCGGGTGGCGGCGAGCTGGCGGGCCTGCTTCGCCTCGGCCTCGTCGTCGGTGTCGGCGAGCACGGGCTCGACGAGGAACAGGATCTTCGCGTCCGTCTCCTCGCGGCCGAACCCGACCATCCGTCGGTGCATGTCGTCCACGTACTCGCGCATGGCGTCGACGCCCGCTGCCGAGGCGATGAGCGTGTCGGCGTTGCGCGCGCCGAGGTCGCGGCCAGCCGGGGAGCCGCCGGCCTGGCAGACCACCGGGTGTCCCTGGGGGCTGGCGACCGTGTTGAGCGGCCCACGGGTGCGGTAGTACTTCCCCGCGAAGTCGGCGTACCGCACTTTCGTGTGGTCGGCGAAGACGCCGGTCGCCTCGTCGAGCACGAGGGCGTCGGCGTCCCACGTGTCCCAGAGCGCCCGGACCGCGTCGATCCACTCGTCGGCCATCGCGTACCGCTCGTCGTGCTCGAAGTGCTGGTCGTAGCCGTAGTTCTGCGCGGCAGCGTGGGGTGAGGCCGTGACGAGGTTGATGCCGACACGGCCGTGCGTCAGGTGGTCGAGCGTGGACATCAGCCGGGCTGCGAGGAACGGCGGGTAGAAGGGCGTCGCGGCGGTCGCGATGATGCCGAGGTGCTTCGTCGCGGCGGCGAGCAGCGGGACCAGCGGCATGGGGTCGTGCCGCACGATCGCGGAGCGCAGCGCGTGCTCGAACGAGGAGCCGAACACGTCGGGGAGGACGGACGAGTCCTCGAGCATCATGAAGTCGAACCCGGCCCGCTCGAGCGAGGTGGCGGCGTCGACGAAGAGCTGCGGGTTGGCGACGTCGTGGCGGACGTTGCCGGACCACTGCCCGTTCCAGCCGTAGACGCCGAAGCCGTAGCCGAGGAACCAACCGAGGTGGAACATGGGTGTGCCTTCCGTGGGAGGTGGTGTGGTGCCGGACGGTGCTGCGCCCGGTGGTACGGCAGCGGGTGGTAGTCGATGGAGGCGCCGAGCTCGGCGGCGGCGCGGAGTCCGAAGCGCGGGTCGCGCAGGAACTCGCGGCCGACGAACACGACATCAGCCCGGCCCTCGGCGACGACCGCCTCGGCCTGGTCGGCGGTGGTGACCAGCCCCACCGCGCCGACCGGCGCACCGGTGGCGGCGCGCAGCCGTTCCGCGTGCCCGACCTGGTAGCCCGGGAACACCGGGATCTCGGCGTCCGGGACCATCCCGCCGGTGGACACGTCGAACAGGTCCGCTCCGGCCGCCACCGCCCAGGAGGCCGTGGTCGCCGTGTCCTGCTCGGTCCAGCCCCCGGGGACCCAGTCGGTCGCCGAGAAGCGCACCAGGATCGGGAACCCGTCGCCGAGGGCGGCGCGCAGGTCGCGGACGACGTCGAGCAGGAGGCGGGCCCGTCCGTGGAGCGAGCCGCCGTACTCGTCGTCGCGCGTGTTGGCGAGCGGGGAGAGGAACTGGTGCAGCAGGAACCCGTGCGCGGCGTGCAGCTCGACGAACTCGAACCCCGCGTCGCGCGCCCGGACGCCGGCCGCGACGAACGCCCGGTGGATCTCGCGGACCTCGTCGGTGCTGAGTTCCCGTGGAGCGGCGTACCCGGTGTACGGCACGGTGGACGGTCCGACGACGGGCCACCCGCCGTCGGCCACGGGCACGGTGCCGCGGATGCGGTCCCAGCTCCGCCCGGTCGAGGACTTGCGACCGCCGTGGCTCAGCTGGATGCCGATGCGGACGCCCTGGTCGCGGGCGAACGCGGTGGTGGGGCGCCAGGCGTCGCGCTGCGCGTCGTCCCAGAGCCCGAGGTCGTACGGCGTGACCCGGCCCTCCGGGGTGACGGCGGTGCACTCCGCCACGATCGCCCCGGCGCCGCCGAGCGCGAGCCCGCCGAGGTGCACGTGGTGGAACGGGGTCGGCATGCCGTCCCGCGCCTCCACCGTGAACATCGTCAGCGCGGGCACCCAGAGCCGGTTGCGGAACCGGGTGCCGCGCAGCTCGATCGCCTCGAACAGCGCCGGGGCGCCCGGCATCAGAACGCCCGCAGGTTCTCGCGGAGCGTCGTGCCGGTGTACTCGTCGCGGATGAGCCCCCGGCGGCGCAGGGCCGGGGAGAGGCCGTCGGCCACCATCGCCATGTTGAGGCGGGTCGTCGGCATGTAGACGAGGAAGCCGTCGCCGCCGACGTGCTCCATGAACTCGCCCATCTTCGCCGCGACGGTGTCCGGCGAGCCGACGAACCCGAGGTCGTTCACCTGGTGCGACGAGGCGACGACCTCGCGCAGCGTGCGGCCCTGCTGTCCCTCGAAGAGCTTCTCGATCGACGTGTACTCGCCGTTCTGCTTCGAGATGTCGATGTCCTCGACCCGGGTGTCCGGGTCGATCGCGCCGAAGTCGATGCGACCACCGGACGTGTACGACATGTTCCAGAGGTTGTACTCGATCGCCTTGTCCGACGACATCGCGAGCCGGGCGGCCTCCGATGCGGCCTGCGCCTCGGCGTCGGTGGCGGCGATGGTCGGCGTGACGATGAACAGGAACTTCACGTCGTCCGGGTTCCGGCCGGCGGCGGCGACCCGGGCGCGCATGTCGTCGCGGTACGCCTTCGCGCTCTCGGGCGTCTTCGACAGGGCGATCATCGTGTCGTCGTGGAGCGCGGCGAGCTGCCGTCCCATCTCCGACCCTCCGGCCGAGCAGATCGGGACGACGCCCTGCGGCCCCGGGATCGTGTTGAGCGGCCCGCGCGAGCGGAAGAACTCGCCGCGGTGGTCGATCGGGTGCACCTTCGTGTGGTCGGCGTAGACGCCCGCGACCGGGTCGGCGACCACGGCCCCCGGTTCCCAGGACCCCTGCAGGGCCTTGACGACGTCGGCCCACTCGATCGCCATCCGGTAGCGCTCGTCGTGGTCGAGGTGCTGCTCGTAGCCGTAGTTCTGGGCGACCCGGTCGGTGACGCTCGTCACGACGTTCATGCCGATGCGCCCCTCGGTGAGGTGGTCGAGCGTCGTGCCGAGGCGTGCGGCGAGGTACGGCGGGTACTGGATCGTCGAGAACGTCGGGACGATGCCGATGTGCTTCGTGGCCTGCGTCATGAGCGGGACGAGCGGCATGGGGTCGTTCTTCGGCGCCATGAACCCGCGCCGCAGCGAGGTGTCAGCGGTGCCGCGGTACGAGTCCTCGACCATCGCGGTGTCCTCGATGAGGATGTAGTCGAAGCCGCCGCGCTCGAGGTTCTTCGCGAGGTCGATGTAGATGTCGGGCTTCATCCAGTCGGTCACGTTCGTGCCGGTCCAGGGACCGTCGCCGTTCGTGTCGGACCAGGCCTGGATGCCGAAGCCGTTGCCGAGGAACCATCCGAGGTGGAACATGTGGAGCCTTTCGTTGGGAGGGCGGGCGAGTCCGGGAGGGACTACGCCACGGGCTCCTCGACGGCCAGGTGGGCGTCGACGAGCTTCTGCGTGTACGGGTGCTTGGGGTGTTCGAGGACTTCGAGCGTGCGGCCGGACTCGACCACCTCGCCCTGGTTCATGACGACGAGCTCGCCCGTGATGAACGCGGTCGCCGGCAGCCCGTGCGACACGAACATCAGGCCGGCGCCGTGGTCGTCCGAGTAGCGCTTGAGCAGGTTGAGGACGACGCCCTGCACCGAGACGTCGAGTGCCGAGACGGCCTCGTCGCACACGAGCAGGTCGGGTCGGACGACCAGCGCCCGGGCGATCGACATGCGCTGCCGCTGGCCGCCGGAGAGTTCGGACGGGTACCGGTCGACCCAGCTCGGGTCGATGCCGAGCTCCGTGGTGATCTCGCCGATCGCGGCGTCCGCACCGGCGGCGTCGTGCCCGCCGAGGATCTGCGCCGGCGTCCGGAGCGACTCGCGGATGCGGTGTCGCGGGTCGAACGTCGAGGTGGTGTCCTGGGCGACGAGCTGCACCCGTCGTCGGTACTCGAGCCGACCGGCACGCGTCGACATGATCGACCGGAGGTCCCGGTCGTCCACGGTGATCGTGCCGGCGGAGGCCCGCTCGAGTCCGGTGACGATCTTCGCCATCGTGGACTTGCCCGAGCCGGACTCCCCCACGATGCCCACGCGCTGGCTCGCGCCGAGGACGAACGAGACGTCCCGGACGGCGGTCTTGCGGCCGTAGCGCCGGGCGACCCCGGTGGCCTCGATGCGGATGCCGGTCATGCCGCCGTTCCTTCCAGTCGGGCGCGGACCGACTCGAGCGTCGGCAGTTCGTCGAGTCGTGCGGACGCCAGGGTCGGCACGCACTCCAGCAGTCCACGGGTGTACGGGTGGGTCGCCTCGTCGAGTCGCGAGGACGGCAGCTGTTCCACGATCTCGCCCTGGTACATGACGACGACGAAGTCGGTGAAGCGCCGGCAGAGCTCGATGTCGTGCGTGATCACGAGCACCGCCGTCCCCTCCTGCTCGGCGAGGTCGACCATGAGCTGCATCGCACCGACGGCGAGCGATGCGTCGAGCGCGCTCGTGGGTTCGTCGGCGATGAGGAGTGCGGGTTTCGAGGCGAGTGCGATGGCCATCATCACGCGCTGCCGCATGCCTCCGGAGAGTTCGTGCGGCTTCGCGCCCATGACGCGCTCGGGGTCGGTGATGCCCACGGCACGGAGCCGTTCGAGGGCATCGGCGGTGGCGCGTCGCTTCGACACCCGCTCGGTGGCCCGGAGCACGGCGACCAGCTGGCTGCCGATCGTCCACACCGGGTCGAGGGAAGACATCGCGTCCTGGAAGATCATCGACAGCCCGGGGGTCCGGACCGGGATCCGACCGCCCGGCCCGGTCCGCTCGATCGAGCTGCCGTCGAGTTCGAGGGTCTCGACCTCGGTGGTCCCGGCGTCGAGGAACCCGGCGATGGCATTGCCGAGGCTCGTCTTGCCGGAGCCCGACTCCCCCACGACGGCGACGCGTTCCCCGCGCCGGACCACGAGGTCGGCGTGGCGGACGGCGTGGTTCGTGCCGTAGGTGACGTTGAGGTCCGTGACCTTCAGGACCGGGGCCGACTGGTCGTTCATGGTGTCTCCCTGTCCTCGCTCAGCTCGAGGCGAGCCGCAGCTGCGAGTAGTCGATGACGTTGTGGGAGCGGAACACGTACCCGTCGACGCCCTTCGCGAAGGCGTTGAGCGGCTGCACGTAGTTGATGTAGATCGTCGGCATCTGGTCCTGCAGGACCTTCTGCGCGGCGTTCCAGTACTTGCCCGCGTCGGCCCCGGTCGGGTCGCCCGCGGCGTTGCCGTCCGCGATGGCCTGGTTGAGCTCGGCGTTGTCGAAGTCCGGCCAGTTGATGGCGGAGCCCGGCGTGTAGAAGAGCGACAGGACGTAGGGCGGCGACTGCACGACCGCGTAGTCGCGACCGAGGGATGCCTCGAACGTCTTCGCGGCGAGTCCGGCCTGGAAGGTCGACGAGTTGACCGTGTCGATGGTCATGTCGAAGCCGGCGTCCTTCACCGCGGTCTGGATCTGGACGGCGGTCTCCTGCAGGTCCGGGACGGAGTTGTTCACGGTGAGGGTGAACTTCACCGGCTCGGTGTACCCGGCGTCCGACAGGATCTTCTTCGCCTTGGCCGTGTCGGTCTCGTTGGCCGTGAGCCCGCTGCCGTCGAAGCCCGGGTCGGCGTCGGAGAGGATGCTCGAGATGGAGTCGGCCCGACCGTGGTAGACGTTCTCGTTGATCTTGTCGTAGGGGATCGCCGCGGCGAGTGCGCGGCGGACGGCGACGTCCTTGAACGTGCCCTTCGTGGTGAGGAGGGGCATGTACACGTACGCGTTCGTCGGCACGTCGAACACCTGCGCGGCTCCGGCGTCCTTGAGCTCGACCTGGTCGGCCGGACGGAGCTGGGCGGCGATCTGCGCGTCGCCGGACTTCACCAGGTTGGCGCGCTGCCCGGCGTCCGCGACCACCCGCTGCACGATCCGGGCGATCTTCGGCTTGCCCTCTGCGTACCCGGCGTTCGCGGTGTAGATCGTCTGCTCACCGGGCGTGTAGGTGTCCACCTTGTACGCACCGAAGCCGAAGTTGGGGTGGGTACCCGACCACTTCACGGCCCAGGGGTCGCTCGAGGTGGTGTGCTCCTTGAGCACCTTCGCGTCGTAGATGTTGTAGCCGACGTTCGCGAGCAGGGACAGCGCCGTGTAGCCGTAGCTCGCCTTGTCGAGCGTGAGGGTGACGGTCTCGTCGTCGACCTTCGCGAACTGGTCCGGCTTCGTGATGAACGGGGCGCTGATGAAGGGCACGATGCTCGTCTCGACGGCGAACTTGCGCTGGATGCTCCAGATCACGTCGTCGGCGGTGAGTGCGTTGCCGGCCGTCGACTTCGCGTCCGTGTCGAGGTGGAACGTGTAGGTGCGGCCGTCGTCCGAGACGTCGTAGCTCTTCGCGAGGACCGGGGCGAACTTGTTGTAGTCCTCGTGCTCGGCCTGACCGCCGGTGCCGTCGACGTACTCGTTGCGGATGAGCGAGGCTCCGGTGTTCTTGAAGAACTCGGCGGCCTCGTACCCCGTGGCGCTGGTCTCGTACGAGAAGCTCTGCGGCTGGGCCGCGGTGACGATGACGAAGGCGCTGGAGGCGGCGTTCCCGCCGGCACTGCAGGCCGCGAGACCGAGGGCGCCGACGACCGCGATCGCGGCGGCGGCGATGGTGCGTTTCATGTTCAGCATGGGCAGGGGTCTCCTGGGGAAGGGGATGGGCCGGGAGGGACGGGGTGGGTGGGGAGGAGGGGGCGCGCGGGTCGAGTGGTCGCCCTCAGACCCGTGACCGGCCGACGAAGGCCGCGACCAGGACCGAGGCGGACCAGACGGACAGGCCGAGGGCGGCTGCCGGGAAGAGCACCGGCCACCACCGCCCCACCGCGGCGTCCGGGGCACCGGCGGCGAGCATGGTGCCCCACTCCGCGGTCGGTGTCGGGATGCCGACGCCGAGGAAGCCGAGGGCGGCGCAGAAGATGATCGCCATCCCGAAGATCGTCGAGGTGTTCTCGATCGTCGTCCGGGCGGAGTTCGGCAGCACGTGGCCCAGGAGCAGGCGCAGTTCGGACTCGCCGGACATCCGGGCGGCGTCGACGTAGCCGTCCGACCGCGTGCGGAGGACCTCGGTGCGCATCAGCCGCGCTTGGAACGGGATGAGGACGATCGCGAGGGCGAGCGTGATCACCACGGCGTTGCGTCCGAAGAACGACACGATCACGAGTCCGGCGATCATCACGGGGATCGACTGCACGAGGTCGACGGCGCGGCCCAGCAGTCGCGCCACGAACCCGAGCACGGTGCGGTCGCCCTGGTACATGCCCGAGACGAGCCCGATCACGATGGCGACGACGGTGGCGATGACCGTGATGCAGATCGCGATCACGATGTCGAGGCGGAACGCGGTCATCACCCGGGAGTAGACGTCGAGGCCGTTCGCGTCCGTGCCGAACCAGAACTCCCCCGACGGGGCCTCCGACTGTCCGCCGACCACCGACGTGGCCGGGTGGTTCACCAGGTACGGCCCGACGACCGCGAGCACGACGAGCACGGCGAAGGGGACGAGCCGCAGGACGAAGCCGGTGCGCCCGGCCGGTCGACCGACGCGACCGTCCCGCGCCCCGCGGGTGCTCCCCGCTCCGGTGGTCGCCGGCTCGGGCAGCGCGGTGGGGGTGTCGAGCGCCATCAGGCGTCCTTCCCGGCGACGCCGGCGCGCCGCCTCGAGTCGAGGAGCATCGTGACGATGTCCGTGACGAGGTAGATGACGAGGCACATCGCCGCCGTGACGAGGAGGAACGACCGCAGCGCGAAGACGTCGGAGGCGTTCACCGCGTCCACGGCGTACTGCCCGAGTCCGCCGAGACCGAAGAGCGACTCGAGGACGACCGCGCCGCCGAGGAACAGGCCGAACAGCATGCCGAGCGTGGCGACCGCCGACGGGAGCGCCCGGCGGTAGATGCTCGCGAGGACCGTCCGTCGGGACGCTCCGGACGCCACGCGGAACCGGGTGGCGGGGTCGTCGATCGCCTGGTCCAGGTTGACGATGAGCATCTTGATGAGCAGCGGCGAGTGCGCGACGACCATCACGACGACGGGCAGCACCAGGTGCTGCGCGTACGACGCGAAGGCTGCCGGGTCCCCGGCGATGAGCGCGTCCACCATCGGGAAGTTCGTGACGGTGGGCGGCGCGATGAGCAGCGGGTCGAGGCGGCCGCTCGGCGCCGGGGCCCAGTGCAGCTCGGCGTAGAAGACGAAGAGGAACGCGATGCCGATGACGTACTCGGGGAGCGCGCCCGCCGACCGGGCGTAGGCGGTGAGCAGCTTCGCGAAGCGGTTGCGGCGGTGCGTGACGATGAAGTGCGCGGTCACGAGCGACACCGCCGAGGCGAGGAGCAGCCCCCAGAACACGAGCTCGAGCGTCGCCGGGACCCGGGTCGCGAGGTCCTGCGCGACCGGTCGGCCGGTGGCGATCGACGTGCCGAAGTCGAGGTGGGCGAGCTGCGTCAGGTAGGTGCCGAGCTGCTGGATCCACGAGCCGGTCAGCCCGTAGGACTCCCGCGCCTGCTCGAGCTCGGCGCCGGACAGGCGTCCGCCGGTGGCCGACACCACCGGGTCACCGGGGATGAGCTGCACGAGGAAGAACGAGACGAGGACGAACACCAGGACGTTGGCGACGGTCAGTCCGGCCGGGCGCAGGAACCAGAGGCGCTCCCGGACGCTTCGTCGCCTCGTCGTCAACGAGGTGTCGAGGGCGGCGAGACGCTCGGCCTCCGCACGGGTCGCATCGTCGACGATGTCGGGCTCTCTCACGGTCATGTGCCGGCCTTCCGTCGCATCGGGTGGTGGTCAGCAATGCTCGCGATCGTTCGTTTCCGACGACCGCTCCGGGTGTAACCGGATCATTAAGCGACCAGAGCCGAAAGGAAAGCCCAGTTGAGAGGCCGATCACCTGTCCGTTCACGCCGTTCGCGCGGTTCGGAGGTACCCGTTGCCCTGCGCGACGAGCGTCGTATACTCACTGCACCCGAGCCGCATCGTGGCGGTGAGATCCTGCGACGATCGGAGTCACGATGAGCGACACGCTGTCCGACCACCCGCGCGCGAAGGGCGGGTCCTCACGCGGCCGACAGATCTCGGCGAGACGGGTCCGCGACCTCATCACCGCGTCGATCCGCGAGGGGCACATCGCACCCGACGCTCCCCTCGCCGAAGAGGACCTCGTCACCCTGTTCGACACCAGTCGCGGGTCCGTCCGCGCCGCGCTCGCGCAGCTCCGGGACACCGGGTTCCTGGAGCGTCGGCCACGAGTCGGGACGAAGGTCACGCACCGCGGGGTGGTCGTTCCGCTCACCGACATCGACGCCGACAGCGAGCACGTCTACGTCGAACGCTTCGAAGACCGGATCGTGCCGAGCTTCCCGCTCGTGCGCGAACGGCTCCGCATCGACGAGGACCACGTCCGGATGATCGAGAACCTGCTCGTCACCGACGACGACGTGATCGGGCTCCGCGCCGCCTACTTCTCCGTGCGCTACACGCACTCCCCCGAGAGTCTGTCCGGGCCGATCAACATGACGACGGTGCTCCGCGACTTCTTCGACGCGTCGCGCGGCGAGGTGCTCGTCACCATCGGCAGCGAGGCCGCCGACGCGCACACGGCGAAGATGCTCGGCACCGAGGTGGGAGCGCCCCTCATCGTGCGCGAGGTCACCTACCACGACCTCGACGGCGTGCCGGTCCAGACCGTCTTCGACCGGTACCGCGGCGACCGCGTGCGGCTCGAGGGTTCCACCCTCTGACCCAGGAGGCGCGGCCCGGCGCACGACGGCGGTGGCCGCCCGGCGCGTGGTGGCGCCCGGGACGCACAGTGGCGCCATGACGGCGACGGTGCGGCAGGTGCAGGTGACGTTCGACTGCGCGGAACCCGAGCGGGTGGCGCGCTTCTGGTGCGAGGTCCTCGGGTACGTCGTCCCGCCACCGCCGACCGGCTTCGACTCGTGGGACGCCTTCGACAGCGCACTGCCCCGGAGCACCGCGGCTCGGCGTTCGCGTGCGTAGATCCGACCGGCGTCGGCCCGCGACTGTTCTTCCAGCGCGTGCCGGAGGGCAAGACGGTGAAGAACCGCGCGCACCTCGACGTCCGGGTCGGCACCGGCCTCGTCGGCGCCGAGCGGCTCGCAGCCCTCGACGCCGAGAGCGACCGACTCGTCGCGCTCGGCGCCACGCAGTTCCGTCGCATGCTCGCCGACGAGGTCAACGAGTCGTGCATCGTCATGCAGGACGTCGAGGGCAACGAGTTCTGTCTCGACTGAGGTCACCTCGGTCCCGCAACCGTGTCGGCCCCGCAACCGGGTCGGCCCCGCAACCGGGTCGGCGAAGCCGCACCGCGTCTCCTGGACCCGTCCACGACCGCCGCGGTCCGCGCGCACGGGAACCAGTCGATCGCGGGGGTCGACCACCTCGGGCGGTTCTCGGGTACTCCGCCGAGGTCTCCGGGGAGTCGCCCTCGCAGACCCTGCGCCGACGGGACGCGCCGAGGCCCTAGTCTGAGCGCATGTCAGTCGGTCTGCTCGCCATCGTCGACGACGTGCTCTCCGCGGCCCTCAAGGCCAGCGCCAAGTCCGCTGGTGTCGTGATCGACGACGCGGCCGTGACGCCGCAGTACGTGCAGGGGCTGTCCCCCGCCCGCGAACTGCCGGTGGTGGGACGGATCGCACTCGGCAGCCTCTTCAACAAGTTCGTCATCATCACCCCGCTGGCGCTGCTGCTCACGGCGTTCGCCCCGGGGGTGCTCCCGTGGCTGCTCCTGCTCGGTGGCACCTACCTGTGCTTCGAGGGAGCCGAGAAGGTCACCGAGTGGTTCGGCGCCCACCACGAAGCCGGGTCGGACGAGACCGTCGCGGAACCCAAGCTCGTCTTCGGGGCGATCCGCACGGACCTCATCCTCAGCACCGAGATCATGCTCATCGCCCTCGCCGGGCTCGACCCGGACCTCGGGCTCTGGCCGACGCTCGGCGCGCTCATCGTCATCGGGCTCGTCATGACCGGGGCCGTCTACGGCGCGGTGGCCCTGCTCGTGAAGATCGACGACATCGGTCTGCAGATGATGAAGCACTCGGTCCGCCGGACCCGCCGGGCCGGCGCGCGGATCGTGCGGGCGATGCCGACGGTGTTCCGCGTGATCGGCGTGGTCGGCACGGTCGCGATGCTCTGGGTGGGCGGGCACCTCGTGATCGCGAACCTCGCGGAGACGTCCTGGCACGCGCCGTACGACCTGCTGCACACGATCGAGCACGGCATCGAGGCGGCCGGGCCGGTCGTCACGTGGATCGTGGACACCGCGGTGTCGGCGGTGGTCGGACTCCTGCTCGGCCTGGTCGTCGTCGCCGTCGTCCTCGGCATCGGCCGGCTGCGGGGCCGCACGCACTGAGCGCCGGCTGCGGGGCCGCGCGCACTGAGCGCCGGCTGCGGGGCCGCGCGCACCGAGCACGCGGTCCCCGACCGGCTCAGTTCCAGATGGCGACCCAGTCGATGCTGACGTGCCCGACCGCGCTGGCCGGGATCTTCCCGCCGTTCGTCGTCGTCTCCGCCTGCAGCGTCACGCGGAAGGCCGTCTTCGGCACCGCCTTCGTGGTCGAGGAGACGAGCTTGCCGTCCCAGTAGAACCGCACGATGCCCTTGTCCCACTCGGTCGTGGCCACGTGCCACCCCGTGCTGTCCGTCGGTGCGAAGGCCTCCTTGCCCGGCTCGAACCGCATGCCGAGGGGCGACCAGCTGCCGGGCACCGCCGACGCCGGGCGGGGCCGGGCGCCGAGGTCGGCCTCCGGCCAGTCGATCTCGCCCTCGTTCCAGTCGTCGCTCGACGGCCAGAGGATCGTGGAGAACTTGTAGCCCTGCGTCTTCGTGGTCTTGTACCGGATGGACACCCGGCCGGTCGTGTGAAGCGCGTACCCGTCGGGCATGATCGCCGCGACGAGGGGCTGGCCCTTCTCGGTGTGGAGGGCGAAGTCGAGCACCCCGTCCTTGACGCTCAGGACCTTCGACGGTGCGTACTTCCCCTTGCCGGTGGTGTCCTTGAACCCGTCGTAGAGACCGATCTTCGGGTACTTCGACGCGAACTTCCCGACCGGGACGTAGCTGTCGAAGCCGGTGCGGAAGGTCTGCTTCCACGTCCGGCCGTTCGACACGACGTTCGTCTTCGGGATCGCCCGGCCGTCGGGCACGGTGGCGGTCGCCCTGGACGAGGCGGGGAGCGCTGCTGCGCCGGCCGGAGCTCCGGCGGCGAGGCTGGTGGCCGCGACGAGAGCGATCGAGAGCGCGGCGACGACGACTGACGGGGACCGCATGCGAACTGCCTCCTGTGTGGGACGGGCGTGTGGTGCGATGGCCGAGGTGCTTGTGCGTTGGAGTATCGGGCGTCAGCGTCCGGCGGTTAGCCGATTCCCGGTCTGGATGCCCCGGCACCCAGGTTCGCTGTACCCGACGTACCCGTCTACCCCTGCTCGGATCCCCCGAGCAGGGGGCACGGGACCACGCCGGACGCACGGACGGGAG
>NZ_BACZ01000609.1 GCF_000333375.1 Curtobacterium sp. B18 | reverse complement strand
CGTGTCCGTCGCCGAGCACCGAGATGCCGAGCGTCGGCGCTGCTGCGAGGTCGGGCCACGTCGTCGACGAGTGCTGCACGGCGATCGTGGCGAGCGGCGGGTCGTAGGAGACACCGACGGTGAACGACGTCGCCACCATGACCACGGGGGAACCGTCGACGCACGTGCGATGGGCGGCCACGACGGAGGGCACCTCGGCGATGGCCTCACGGATGTCGAGTGGGTCCTCGATGAAGTGGTCGTGCACGATGGGGTCCTCCTCGGGGAACGAGCGGTCGGGGACGAACGGTCAGGGCCGATCGGTCATGAGCGTGCGAGCACGGCGCGCGCACGGCGTTCGTCGGACCGCATGGCTGCGACGAGCGCGTCCGGCCCGCGGAACCTCCGCTGGCGTCGGATGCGTCGTCCGACGGTGAGCTCGACGACCGAGCCGTACAGGTCGCCGTCGAAGTCGAGCACGTGGACCTCGACCGTGCGGGGACGATCGGGGAAGGTGCTGTTGCTGCCGATCGACACGAGCGCCTGCCGTGCCGGAGCGCCGATGGGAGCAGCGAGCCACCCGACGTAGACCCCGTCGCCGGGAACGGGGGCGTCGGAGCCGCTGTCGGGCCGCAGGTTCGCGGTCGGGAACCCCAGGTCGTGTCCGACCCCGGCACCGTGCACGATCTCACCGGTCAGCACCGCGGAGGTGGCCGGACGGCCGGACAGTGCCCGCGCCGCGACCACCGCACCGCAGGCGACGAGCGCGAGCGCACCGAGGGCGACCGCGTCCCCCGCGGTCGCGAGCAGCACGGCGGTGGCGGTGCTGCCGAGCACGGCGCCGAGCTGCTTCACGGTGTTGAACACGCTCGAGGCCGCCCCGACCGTCGCGGGGCCCGCTCCGAGGACCGCGGCGAGGGAGAACGGCGACCAGACGAACGCGTTCGCGATCCCGAACCCGGTGAAGGCCGCGGCGATCGTCCAGAGGGGCGCCGCTGCACCAACGAGGACCGAAGTCAGTGCGACCGACACGACGAGGAGGACGGCGCCGACCGTCGCGGTCGCCCGGGAGCCGGCGGTGTTCGTCATGCGACCGACGAACGGCGCCGAGGCGAGGCACGCGATCCCCATCGGCACGAGGACGAGGGCCGCCGATCCAGCGCTGAGCCCGCGGGTCTGCTGCAGGTCGAGCATGAGCGGGATCGGCGCGGACCCGACGCAGAACGACGCGGCCGTGGCACCCCACGACCCGGTGACGAAGCCGCGGTCACGGAACAGCGCGAGCGGCACGAGGGCGCGGTCGCCGGCACGCCGCTGCCGGACGAGGACGGCTGCGACCACAGCGGCGCCGAGCAGCACCGCTCCACCACGGGCGACCGGGTCGGCGAGCAGCCCGGTGTCCGTGCCCTGCACGCCGACGACCACCCCGAGGACCCCCGCGGTCACGCCGAGGACGGCGAACAGGGGCAGCGGGACGGCGATGCGCCGGGAGACGGGCACGAACCGGAGGACCGCGATCGCCGTGACGATCCCGACGGGCACGTTCACGAGGAACACCGACGGCCACCCCCACGCCTCGACGAGCAGCCCGCCGACGATCGGCCCGGCGACCGTCGCCGCCCCGCCGCCGGCGCTCCAGACGGCGAGCGCGACGGCGAGCCGCGGCGGGTTGAACAGTGACCGGATCACGGTCAGGCACTGCGGGGTGAGCAACGCGGCGCCGAGGCCCTGCACCGCGCGCCAGGCGACGAGGGCGCCGATCCCCGGCGCGGCAGCGCACCCGACCGAGGCGATCGTGAAGACCGCGAGCCCGACGAGGTACACGCGCCGGTGCCCGAACCGGTCGCCGAGCCGGCCCGCCACGAGCAGCGGGACGGCGAACGCGAACAGGTAGGCGCTGTTCACCCACACCGACGTCGACGCGTCGGCACCGAGGTCGCGCCCGAGGTCGGGCAGGGCAACGGACACGATCGTGCTGTCGAGCAGCAACATGAAGAAGCCGAGGCAGAGCCCGCCGAGCGCGAGCCACCGACGGGCCAGGGTCACCTCACACCGCCAGGTTCTCGCGGAGCGTGGTCCCCGGGTACCGCGGCGCGAGGGCCCCGCGACAGCGGAGTTCCGGCACGAGCAGTTCGCTGAGGTCGGCGAACCCGGACGGCATCCCGAGCGGGCTGGACAGCATGTAGCCGCCCCGCCCACCGGTCGCGGCGAAGTTCTCCTGGAGGGCGTCGGCCACCCCCGCGGCGTCGCCGACGAGCATGTGGTCGAGGCCGGTCGCGGCGCGCCACCCGTGCTCGAAGAAGTCGTCGCGGTCCATCGTGTGGTCCTCACCGAACTCGGCGACCAGGCTGCCGACGAGACCGGCCGGGCTCGCCTGGGCGGCGACGATCTCGTCGCGCAGGTCCCCGAGCCGGAAGGACGCGGGCAGCGTCGAGAAGTCGTACCCGGCGTTGTGCGAGATGAACGTGCCGACCGCCTCGCGGTTCCAGAACGACAGGAGCGAGTCCCGTCGGGCCTGGGCTTCAGCGTGCGTCGCGCCGACGATCACCTGGGTCGCCCAGAGGATCCCGACCCCGGCGGGGTCCCGGCCGGCGTCCTCGAGTGCGGCATCGAGGGCGCTCCGGTGGCGCAGCTGCCCGGCGACGCTCGCCCCGAACCCGAACACGAGGTCGGCGAACGACGCGCTCGCGGCGATGCCCCGCGGTGAGTTGCCGGCCTGCACGACGACCGGGTGACGCTGCGGACTCGGGACGCTGGCGAGCGGCCCGCGCACCTTGAAGAACCGGCCGTCGTGGTCGATGGGGTGCACCTTCGACGGGTCGGCGAACCGGCCGGTCGCCCGGTCACGGACGATCGCGTCCGGCGCGACGGAGTCCCAGAGCGCGCGGCAGACGCCGATGAACTCCTCCATCCGCTCGTACCGGAGGTCGTGGTCGACCAGGTGGTCGGAGCCGTAGTTCGCGGCGTCCGCGCCCCGCGACGAGGCGACGACGTTGAACGCCATCCGGCCGCCGGTGACGTGGTCGAGCGAGTTCAGCAGCCTGGCGGTGGCGAACGGGTGCGTGAACGTCGACGAGTAGGTCAGTCCGAACCCGATGTGCTCGGTCACCGTCGACATCGCCGCGATGACCGGCGACATGTCCTGTCGAGGCCACTGGATCCCCCACTCGACCGCGGGGTCGATGCTGCCGCGCCAGGTGCTCGGGACGCCGGAACCGTCGCCGAAGAAGAGCATGTCGACGCCGGCGCGCTCGGCGGTCCGTGCGACCTCCATGTACATCCGGACGTCGGGGAAGTCCTGGCCGACCCAGCTGCCCGGCGCGGCCCAGCGCCCCTCGGTGTGGGTGAAGGACAGGTCGTAGGCGATGTGCATGCCGCTCACGGGGCACCCACCTTCGCCGCCGCCCACGCCTGCCACAGCGCCGTGGTCTCGGCAGCGTCCGTGACGACACCGATGTTCAGCTCGATCATCGTGAGCGCGGCGTCGTGCACGTCGATGTCGTAGGCGGCGGTGGCGTCCGACGGCACCACGACCGGCCAGCCGAGCTGCATCGCGTCCTGCGCCGTGGCGAAGACGCAGCACTCGGACGTGAGTCCCACGACGGTCAGCCAGCCGATCCCCGCGGTGGTGAGCCGCGCCTCCAGGTCGGTGCCGAGGAACCCGCTGTAGCCGCGCTTGACGACGCGGGTCTCGCCGGGTGCCGGCGCCGTGCGGTACCACTCGGCGCCGGCGGTGCCGATCCGGCAGGGCTCGTCCTCCGGCATCGGCCCGTCGAGCGGACCACCACGCAACCACGTGCTGCTGTGCCAGGGGACGGACGGGTCGCTGCCGAGCTCCACCCAGACGACGGGGACGCCCGCCGCCCGTGCCGCCTCGACGAGCTCGCCGATCCGGGTGATCGCGGCCTCGACGGCGGCGGAGGCTCGTTCGTCGAGGCCGTACCCGGCGATGCGAGCGGGTTCACCGAAGTCGCGCTGCACGTCGACGACGACCAGCGCCGGTGAGCGGCCAGCCGCCGGGCCGGACGCTCCGTCCGGCAGCAGGGCGAGCCTCGGGTCGAGCCCGCCGGTCCCGCCGGTCACCGGACGACCGCCGCGTCGTGCTCGCGGAGTGCGGGCAGGACGGTCTCGCCGAAGCGCACCATGTCCTGGTCGTACTCGGGGAAGATCAGCATGAGGCCGTCGAGCTCACCCCGGTCGACGATGTACTCGATGTGCTCGGTGACGGTCTCGGCGGAACCGGCGACGTACGCGGTCTGGAACGCGTCCTCGCCCGCCGCGCCGTCCGCCCACGCACGGGCCTGCTCGGCGGGGACGCCCCACGACGCCCGCATCGAGGCCAGCGCCTCGCGGTCGACGCCGGCGCCCCACGCGCGCACCTTCTGCTGCGCGGCCGCGTCGGTGTCGTCCTGCACGACGGTGAGCATGGAGTACGTGCGGCACTCCCGGCCCTCGGCGGCCGCACGGTCGTGGACGTCGCGGGACAGGTCGCGCATCTCGTCGAGGCTGTCCGCGGCGAGGAAGGCACCGTCGGCATACTTCGCCTGGAACGCCCGAGCGGCCTCGGACTTGCCGGCGCTGATGATCGTCGGCCGGCTGGCCGGGTGCGGGCGGGACTCGCACGCGTCGAGGTCGAAGTAGGGCGTGTGCATCGTGACGCTGTCCTCGGTCCAGAGGCGGGTGACCGCCTCGGTCCACAGCTCCGTCATGCGGTAGCGGTCGGCGTGGCTGAGGCCCGCGTCCCAGATCCCGAACTGCTCGAACTCCGCCGCGTAGGCCCCGTTGACGATGTTCATGCCCGCCCGGCCCCGGAGAGGTCCTGGAGCGTCGTGTACATCTTCGCCGCGACCGCCGGGTTGTGGACGTTCGCGTGCATGGTCGCCCAGACCTTCACGCGCTCGGTCGCCTCGGCGATCCCGGCCATCATCGTCATCGACTCGAGGGAGCGCCCCCAGTGGTCGGTGCTTCCGCCGAAGCCGCGCCACTTCGCCATCGACATGACGAAGTCGAGACCGATCGCCTCGGCGTGCAGGGCTGCGCGCTTGTTCCAGGCGTAGGTCGCCTCGGGGTGGGGTGCCGTGGTGGAGAGCATCCACCCGCCGTTGCCGATCGGGAGGAAGATCCCGTACTCCTTCGCGGGCATGGTGCGCCGCCTCTCTGGTCGTTGCTCGGTGCTGGTCACGTCGTGCCGGGTGGGTCGCGCGCCCGCGCGACCCACCCGGGTCACGGTGCGGGCCAGACGGTCTCGCCGTCCTTCGTGATCGCGTCGATGTACTCGTTCGTGAACCAGCGCTTCGCGTCGTCCGCGGTGACGGAGGTCTTCACGATGTCGAACTGGTGCAGCATGTCGACGAGCTTCGACACGTTCTCGGGGTCGATGCCCCCGAGCGGCTGGCCCGGCGTCGGGTTGTCCGCGATGACCTTCGTCTCGGTCGTCCAGATCTTCGCGTTCTGCGCCTCGTCGTAGGTCGCGCCGGAGAGCTTCGCGGCGTACCCGACGCACTGCTTCGTCTTCGCCGCGCTCGAGGAGCAGAAGTCGTAAGCGTGCAGGGCTGCGCGCAGGACGTCCTCGACGGCGGTCGGGTGGGCCTTCGCGAACGCGGGGTTCACGGCCATGGCGCCGATCGACGAGGGGATGCCGTAGTCGACGGGCTGCCACACGGTGACGTCGTCACCGGCGGCCTTGAGCAGGTTCGGCTCGTTCGACACGAAGCCGGTGAGGGCCTCGAGACCGTTCTGCTTGCGCGGCAGGACCGAGGGGTCGTAGCCCTCCTTCACGAGGGTGAGCGAATCCCACTCCACCCCGGCCTTCTCCATCATCGCCCGGACGGACGCGGGGACGTAGCCCTTGTGGCCGACGACCTTGCCGTCGAGCTGCGGGAGCTTCGTGATGTCCTTGTTCGTCATCAGGATGTCGAGCCCGGCATTCGAGTACGACGAGATCCCGGTGATGTCGATGCCGTTCGCCCGGGCCTGGATGAGGTCCTGCTCTGCGACGGCCGACACCGTCGCCTGGCCGCTCGCCAGGAGCTTGGTGTTCTGGGCGGTGTCGCCCGAGCCGGGCTTCAGGGTGACGTCGAGGCAGAGGTCCTTGAAGTAGCCGAGCTGGTCCGCGGCGATGTACTCGAGGATCGACGCCGAGGACTGGTACTGGTAGCCGGACAGGTAGGTGATCGGGCCGGCGGCCTTGTTCTCCTTGCACCGTTCGGCGGAGATGGCGCTGCCCTCGGACGAGCCGGTGCCGGCGCTCGATCCGGTGCTGCAGCCGGAGAGGGTGAGTGCCACCGCGGCGGTGGCGGCGAGGGCCGCGAGGGCGGCCGTGGTGCGGTGCGGACGGGTGCGGTGCGGGCGGGTGCGGTGCTGCATGGTCACTCCTGTGGGAAGGGATGGGTGGTGCAGGGCGGGGCGGGGGCGGGGCGGGATGGGTGCGGGTCAGGGGGCGGCTGGGGTCGTCCTGGAGGCGCGGCCGGCGTCGCGTGGGCAGGCTCGCGCCGGCAGGTGGTGCTGCTGGCCGCGGGGCGGCGTGCGGTGGCCGGGCGGTGCGGTGGCGGGGCGGGTCGGCGGTCGCCGTCAGTCGTTCGCGGTGCGGTGCCAGCGCAGGACGCGTCGCTCGACGAGCGAGATGACGCCGAGCAGGGCGACGCCCATCACCGCGAGGATCGCGATCGCGGCGTAGACCACGTCGAGCTGGTTCATCGACGACGCCGTGCTGATCACGGTGCCGAGGCCGCCGGTCGACCCCGAGGCCGACAGCTCGGCGACGACTGCGCCGATGATCGACAGCGGGAACACGATCCGGAGCGCGGCGAACACGAACGGCAGGGCGTTCGGGATCCGCAGGTGCACGAGCATCTCGATGCGGGACGCGTCGATGGTCCGGTACACCTGCAGCACGGGCTGCGGGACGGACCGCAGCCCGGTGGCGGTGTTGATGAGGATCGGGAAGAAGCAGATGAGTGCCGTGATCACGAGCTTCGGCAGCGGACCGAACCCGAACGCCACCACGAGGGCCGGGGCGATCGCGACGAGCGGCGTCACGTTGAGGACGATCGCGATCGGCATGACGGCGCGACGGACGATCGGCAGCTCGCTCGTCAGCACGGCGAGCACGAACGCGGCCACGAACCCGATGCCGAGGCCGACGAGCGACTCGACGAGGGTGATCCCGGCGTTCTGCAGGTAGTAGGGCAGCTGCGTGGCGAGGGTCTCCCCCACCGCGGGCAGCGGCGGGAGCAGGTACGGCATCGTCGTCGCGCCGATCTGCCACAGCACGGCGAGGACGGCGAGCATCACGACGAGGGGTGTCCAGACCGTCGGGCGGATCCAGCCGGGGAGCGGCCGACGGGACGCTGCGGCCTTGGACTCGACGGTGGTGGTCGTGGCGGAGGCGGTGGAGGTCGTGCTGGTGGTGGTCATCAGGTCGTCTCCCTCAGGCCGCGTCCGTCGCGTGCCACGCGCTGTGCAGGCGCGTCCGCACGAGGTCCTCGTACTCGTGGAACCGCCGTTCCTCGAACAACCGCTGGTTCCGCGGTCGCGGCAGGTCGATGTCGATGACGTCGACGATCCGTCCGGGCCGGGGCGCCATGACGACCACCGTGTCCGACATCCGGACCGCCTCGGAGACCGAGTGCGTGACGAAGAGCACGGTCGTCCGCAGCTCGTCCCAGAGGTCGAGCAGCTGGTCCTGCAGCGACTCGCGCGTGAACTCGTCGAGGGCCGAGAAGGGCTCGTCCATGAGCAGCACGTCGGGGCGCAGGCCGAAGGCCCGGACGATCGCCGCACGCTGCTGCATGCCCCCGGAGAGCTGTGCGGGCAGCTTGTCCATCGCCTCGCCGAGCCCGGCCATCCGGAGCAGCTGCCGCATGTCCGGGCCGCCGTCGGCTCCGCGCTCCTCGAGGTCCTCGATGGCGGCGCGCCGACGCCCGGCACCGGGGTTGACCCGACCGGCGAGGGAGACGTTCTGCAGCACGGTGAGCCAGGGCAGCAGCGCCGGCGTCTGGGGCACCAGGCCGATCAGCTTCGCCGCGCACGCCTGTGCCGGGGTGACGCCGTGCACCTGCACGGCGCCGCGGTCGGCGGGCTCGAGGCCGGCGACGAGGCGCAGCAGGGTCGACTTGCCGCATCCGCTCGGGCCGATGAGCGAGACGAACCTGCCGGGTTCGATCGTCAGGTCGACGTCGTCGAGGGCGACCATGGCGCTCGGGCCACCGCCGTACACCTTGCGCACCGCGTCCACCCGGACCGCTGCTGTGGTCATCCGTTCCTCCATACCGTCGGCGAGCACGCAGGCTCGATCTCGTATGGCGGAGAGCGTGCGTCGCGAGCTCGGGTTCGTCTGCGACGCGGAAATCCGCTGCTGGTGACGAGGCTAGGACGCTCGTGTTACGGAGTCGGGCCACATGTGTTGCGAACGTGTGAACGGTCGCGCGGTGTCAGCGCCGCGCCGGTGCCGCCGCGTGCCCGTCCCAGACGAGCACCTCGACGCCGAGGTCCTCGGCGGCCACCGAGACCCACCCGGCGAGCGCCCGTGCAGCCGGTTCGGCGACGACGAGGACGGCCCGCTCGACCCCGGGGACGGACTGCCGCAGCCAGAGCAGCTTGAACAGGTCGGCCATCACCTTGTTGCGCCAAGCGGGCTTGTAGGCACCCTGGTTCGCGACGAGCTGGACGACGACGCGGTCGTCGGCGTCGATGCCCTCGACCTCGACCCGGGCACGGTCGAGCACGACGGTGCGGGGACGGAGGACGAGCCCGAGTGCGGTCCCGGTGTCGTCGAGCATCCGCCGCTCGACGGAGTCGGGGGCGAACCGGCCCCAGTCGGAGCGGGCGTCGGGGACCTCGGTCATGTCGGCAGTGTAGGCGGCCGCTCAGACCACCGACCACCCGCCGTCGCTCGGCAGCACCGCACCGTTCACGTTGGCCGAGTCGTCGCTGAGCAACCACGTGATCGCCGCCGCGAGCTGCTCGGGCTGCGCCACCGGCGGGATCGTCGTCTGCATGATCGGGCCCACCCGCCCGGCCGCGTACTCGCTGCGCATCGGTGCCTCGATGTTCGTCGCCACCGCACCGGGCGCGACGGCGTTGGCACGGATGCCCTGCGGTCCGTGGAAGAAGGCGACGCTCTTCGTGAACCCGGCGATCGCGTGCTTCGACGCCGTGTAGGCAGCACCCGCGGCCGACGCCCGGAGCGCCGCCTCGGACGCCACGTTCACGACGACGCCGCGTCCGGCGGCGATCATCAGCGGCAGGACCGCGCGGGTCAGGCGCATCGGCCCGGTCACGTTCACGCTGAACACGCGGTCCCAGGTGGCGTCGTCGACCTCGCTCGGCGGGAGGAACGCGTCCATGATGCCGGCGACGTTCGCGAGCCCGTCGACCCGGTCCCCGGCGGCTGCGAGGATCGCGGCGATCGTCTCGGGCGCGGTGACGTCGCCGACGACGGTCTCGAGATCGAGGCCGTCGAGTTCGGTGCGGAGTGCGTCGAGCCGCTCGGCGACGACGTCGGTGCCGATCACCCGCCCGCCCTCGTTCGCGATGCGCGTCGCCGTGGCGCGTCCGATGCCGGAACCCGCCCCGGTGACGATGATGGTCCTGCCGGTGAACCGTCCGGCGGTGGTGTCGGTCATGTCGTCTCCTCACTGCGAGGCGCTCGCTGCGCCACCACAGTTGTAGCACTCAGTGCCGAAAGGAATCCATGCCCTCCACGACGGACCGGCCCACCGGACGTCCACGGACCATCGACCCGGACGCGGTCTCGCTCGTGGCCCTGCGGCTCTTCGACGAGCGGGGGTTCGACGACGTGTCGATGGACGACGTCGCGGCCGTCGCCGGCGTCAGCCGTCGGTCCCTCTTCCGGCTCTTCCCGAGCAAGGCCGCGCTCGTGTGGGGCGGCCTCGACGAGTTCGCGGTCCGGTTCACCGACGCACTCGCCGCACGGCCGGCATCGGAGTCCGCGTGGGTCGCCCTCCGCGCCGCGTACCGGGTGGGCGCCACGTTCCCGGACGACGCCGTCGAGGTCACCCGGCACCGCCTGCGGGTGATCCGGGCGAACCCCTCGCTCGAGCGCGGTGGCGAGGCCGCGGTCAGCGCCCTCACGGGCGTGATCGAACGGTTCGTGGCCGAGCGGGACGGCGGGTCGGTCGACGACCTCGCGACCCGGGTCCGGGCACACGCCCTCGCGGCGGCGGCGAGCGCCGCCCTCACCTGGTGGGCGACCGACGGCGCGGGTCGCCCCGAGGACGTCGTCGACGAAGCACTCGGGCTGTTCGGCTGACGGAGCGGTCCCGTGTCGGACGGGAGGCGCGGTGCGGCCGCACCGCGCCTCCCGTCCGTCGATCGGCCGGCTCTCGAGCCCCACACGAGACGGCACGAGCGGTAGGGTCCGAGCATGAACGTGAACGGGCCCTCGCCCTACTTCCAGTTCGACGGCACCGCGCTGCAGGCGCTGGGGCGCTGGCAGGACGTCTTCGGCGGCGAGTTGCGCATCGCCACCTTCGCCGACTTCTCGCGGGAGGACGGCCCCGCCGACGCCGTCGCCCACGGGCAGCTCACCGGCGGCGGCATCACGCTCTTCGCCGCCGACGCCCCGGCCGGCGAGGACGCGTTCTCGGCGACCGGGCTGCTGTTCTCGTTGCTCGGCGCTGCCGAACCCGACGTGCTCCGCAGCTGGTTCGACGACCTCGCCTCGGACGGCGCCGTCATCGACCCGCTGCAGGAACGACCGTGGGGCGACTGGGACGGCACCGTGCGCGACGCGTTCGGCGTCACGTGGCTCATCGGCTTCGAGGCGGGAGCGCTCGCGTGAGCGGTCTCCCCACGGTCCTCTTCGTGTGCGTGCACAACGCCGGCCGCTCCCAGATGGCCGCCGGGTACCTGCAGCACCTGGCGGGTGACCGGGTCCGGGTGTTCTCGGCCGGCAGCGAACCGGCGGACCGGGTCAACG
>NZ_BACZ01000610.1 GCF_000333375.1 Curtobacterium sp. B18 | reverse complement strand
AGGATCTTCACCTTCGCACTCCTCTCAAAATAGGCGGCAGGGGCTCCTGTTGGGGATGCCCCTACCTTACCTTGACGTAAAGGTAAAGCGAACCTCCCCCGAAGGAGAGGGGCGGATCAGGCCGCCTGCTTCACCTCGGCGACGATCTTCTTGGCGGCATCGCCCAAGTCGTCGGCGGGCACGATGGCGAGGCCGGAATTGGCGAGAATCTCCTTGCCCTTCTCGACATTGGTGCCTTCGAGGCGGACGACCAGGGGCACCTGGATGTTCACTTCCTTGGCCGCTGTGACGATGCCCTCGGCGATGATGTCGCAGCGCATGATGCCGCCGAAGATGTTGACGAGGATGCCCTTCACCGCCGGATCGGCGAGGATGATCTTGAACGCCGCCGTCACCTTCTCGGTGGTGGCGCCGCCGCCGACGTCGAGGAAGTTGGCGGGGAACATGCCGTTCAGCTTGATGATGTCCATCGTCGCCATGGCGAGGCCGGCACCGTTGACCATGCAGCCGATGTCGCCGTCCAGCTTGATGTAGGCG
>NZ_BACZ01000611.1 GCF_000333375.1 Curtobacterium sp. B18 | reverse complement strand
CTCTCGCGCGCCTCCGCGTTCGATCGCGTCCTCCGCGCCGCACCCCGCGACGCCGACTTCTCGGTCGTCGACGGCCTGCGCGTGCCCCTGCTCGGCGCCCTGCTGGCCGAACGCAACGGGCCGCAGTGCCTGTTCGTGATCACGGCCACCGGGCGCGAGGCGGAAGCCGTCCGCTCGTCGGTCGGCAGCTACCTGCCCGATGCCGAGGTCCTCGAGTTCCCCGCGTGGGAGACCCTGCCGCACGAACGGCTCAGCCCGAGCGCGCAGACCGTCGGCACGCGCATCGCGACCCTCCGCAAGCTCGCCGCCTGGCAGGACGCCCCCGCGGCCCAGCGCCGCACGACCGTGGTGGTGGCGAGCGTCCGCGCGGCGCTGCAGCCCATCGCCGGCAACCTCACCTCGCTCGCGCCGATCGTCCTCGCGACCGACTCCCGCGGCAACGACCTCGGCACGATCGCCGGGCAGCTGGTGGACATGGCCTACGCCCGGGTCGACCTCGTCACCCGGCGCGGCGAGTTCGCCGTGCGTGGTGGCATCCTCGACGTCTTCCCGCCGACCGCCGACCACCCCGTCCGCGTCGACTTCTTCGGTGACGAGATCGAGGCGATCAAGGCGTTCTCCGTCGCCGACCAGCGCACGACGGACGACGACCTCGGCCGGGTCGAGCTCACGGCGTCCCGCGAACTGCTGCTGAGCGACGACGTCCGGCAGCGGGCGCGCGAGATGCTCCACGAGTTCCCGAACCTGTCCCAGATGCTCGCGAAGATCGCCGAGGGCATCCCGGTCGAGGGCATGGAGTCCCTCGCCCCGGCCCTCGTGCAGGACCTCGTGCCCGTCACCGACTACCTGCCGTCCGACGCAGTCGTCGCGGTCCTCTCGCCCGAGCGGGTGAGCGGTCGGGCGCACAGCCTCGCCGAGACGAACACCGAGTTCCTGCAGGCCGCGTGGAGCGCCGCGGTCGCCGGTGCCCAGGCGCCGATCGACCTCGACGCCGGCAACTTCCTCACCGTGCAGCAGCTCAAGAACGGGCGGGGGCAGCGCGCCTGGTGGACGGTGTCGCCGTTCGACTCCGGGCTCGACGAGGGCGACTCCGACCGGGTACTCACCGACGCCGAGGCCGCAGCCGAGGCGGGGGAGTACATCCGCGTCCGGGCCGAGGCGGTGCCGAGCTTCGCCGGCAGCGCGGACGGTGCGATCGCCCACGTGAAGCAGCTCACCGACGACGGGTGGGCCGTCGTGGTGACCGCCCAGGGCCAGGGACTGGTCGAACGGGCGGCGCAGGTGCTCGCCGACGCCGGCGTCGCAGCCCGAGCCGAGGCCGTCACCGCGCCTCCCGAGCCGGGGGTCGCCCTGGTGACCACCGCCGCCGTCGAGGCGGGCTTCGCCGTGCCGGACCCGCGCATCGTCGTGATCAGCGAGGCCGAGTTCTACGGTCGCAGCGTCCAGCAGGGCGCCCGCACCGTGAAGAAGCTCGCGAGCCGGCGCAAGAACGTCGTCGACCCGCTGCAGCTCAAGCCGGGCGACGTCGTCGTGCACTCCACGCACGGCATCGGCAAGTTCGTCGAGCTCGTCTCGCGCGAGGTCTCGAGCGGCGGCCGCAACGCGGTCAAGACGCAGCGCGAGTACCTCGTGCTCGAGTACGCGCCGTCGAAGCGCGGGTTCCCGGGCGACAAGCTCTTCGTGCCCACCGACCAGCTCGACCAGCTGTCGCGGTACGTCGGCGGCGAGTCCCCGACGCTGTCGAAGATGGGCGGCTCCGACTGGGCCTCGGCGAAGAGCAAGGCGCGCAAGGCGGTCCGCGACATCGCCGTCGACCTCGTCAAGCTCTACTCGGCGCGCATGGCGTCGAAGGGGCACGCGTTCGGCCCGGACACCCCGTGGCAGCGCGAGCTGGAAGAGGCGTTCCCGTTCGCCGAGACCGCCGACCAGCTCACCACCATCGACGAGATCAAGCGCGACATGGAGAGCCCGATCCCGATGGACCGGCTGCTGTCCGGCGACGTCGGCTACGGCAAGACCGAGGTCGCGATCCGCGCAGCGTTCAAGGCGGTCCAGGACGGCAAGCAGGTCGCCGTGCTCGTCCCGACGACGTTGCTCGTCCGCCAGCACATGGAGACCTTCCAGGAGCGCTTCGCCGGCTTCCCGGTGCACCTGCGCGCCCTCAGCCGGTTCCAGACCGAGAAGGAGTCGAAGGAGACCATCGCCGGGCTCGCCGACGGCACCGTCGACATCGTCATCGGAACCCACCGGATCCTGTCGCAGGGGATCGCGTTCAAGGACGTCGGGCTCGTGATCATCGACGAGGAACAGCGGTTCGGCGTCGAGCACAAGGACCAGCTGAAGAAGCTCAAGACGAACGTCGACGTGCTCGCGATGTCCGCGACGCCGATCCCGCGGTCGCTCGAGATGGCCGTGACCGGCATCCGCGAGATGTCCACCCTCGCCACGCCGCCCGAGGACCGACACCCGATCCTCACCTTCGTCGGACCGCAGTCCGACCTGCAGGTCGCCGCCGCGATCCGTCGCGAGCTCCTGCGCGAGGGGCAGGTGTTCTACGTGCACAACCGGGTGAAGGACATCCAGTCCGTCGCCGCGCACCTCGCCGAGATCGTGCCGGACGCCCGCATCGCCGTCGCGCACGGGCAGATGTCCGAGTCGACGCTCGAGCAGGTGATGGTCGACTTCTGGGAGCGCCGCTTCGACGTCCTCGTCTCGACCACCATCATCGAGACCGGCCTCGACATCGCGAACGCGAACACCCTCATCATCGACAAGGCCGACAAGTACGGACTGTCGCAGCTGCACCAGCTCCGCGGTCGCGTCGGCCGTGGTCGCGAGCGCGGCTACGCGTACTTCCTCTACGACGCCGACAAGCCCCTGTCCGAGACCGCACAGGACCGCCTCGAGACGATCGCGGCGAACAACGAGCTCGGTGCGGGCATGCAGGTCGCCATGAAGGACCTCGAGCTCCGCGGCGCGGGCAACCTGCTCGGTGGCGAGCAGTCCGGGCACATCGCGGGCGTCGGGTTCGACCTGTACCTGCGCATGATCGGCGAGGCCGTCTCGCAGTTCCGCGGGGACGTCGCCGAGGGCCAGACCGAACTCCGCCTCGAGATCCCCGTCGACGCACACATCCCGGACGACTACGTCGAGTCCGAGCGGCTCCGGCTCGAGGCGTACCAGAAGCTCTCCGCTGCCTCGGCTCCCGCGGCGCAGGCCGAGGGCATCGACATGGTCCTCGACGAGCTGACCGACCGGTACGGGCAGCCGCCGCAGGCCGTGCTCACCCTCGTCGAGGTCTCGCGCCTCCGCCGGACGGCGCAGCAGGTCGGGCTGTCCGACGTCGTCGTCATGGGCTCCAACCTGCGGGTCGCGGGCAAGGAGCTCGCGGACTCGGCGCAGGTGCGGCTCAAGCGGATGTTCCCGGGCGCCCGGTGGTTCCCGCAGCAGGACGCGGCGAGCATCCCGCTGCCGAAGCCGCACGGCGAGACCCTGCCGGACGACGCGCTCATCCAGTGGGTCGAGAGCATCCTGACCGCCGTGTACGGGGCGTCGAAGGCGCCGGCGGAGTCGACGCCGGCCGCGTAGCGCGCCCTGGTGGCGCGTCCGCTCAGACGGGAGGCGCGGTGCCGGCTGGCACCGCGCCTCCCGTCCGCCGGCGATCGCGTCGCGCGCGGGCGTGCGGTGTGGACTCAATGCGACATCGTCGATGTCGTACGACAGCAACAACGTCGCCTGAGCGCGCGTGCAACGGTGCGCGCGTGCAACGAACGACATCGTGGTCGTCGTACGACGGCGACAATGTCGTTCCGAGACGGCGCCCCGCGGGCCCGCGGCGCCCCGCTACTCGGTCGCCTCGGCCTCGGAGAGCTCCCGCCGCGCCCGGTACCGCCGCGCGCGCAGGCTGACCACCACGGCGGACGCCACGATCGCGATGCCCGAGCCGACCAGCACGGCGAGCACGCCCTCGTCGAGGATCTCCTCGTTCCGGGCGAACGCGAGCTCGTTCATGAGCAGCGAGACCGTGAACCCGATCCCGCCGAGCACCCCCACCGTGACGATCGACCAGAACGACAGGGTCGAGCGGCCCGGCGCGCGGAAGATCCGGGTCGCGACGGCACCGAACAGCGTGATGCCGATGACCTTGCCGACCGGCAGCGCGAGGACGACGGCCCAGAACGTGGGGGAGAGCTGGCCGATGCCGACGGCCGGCACCACCACCGCGGCCGAGGCGAAGGCGAACACCGGCAGGACGATCGCGTTCGACCACGGCTCGACGTTCTCGTGCAGGGTGTGGCCGGGTCGGCGGGGCAGGACGAGTCCGAGCGCCACGCCCGCGATCGTCGCGTGCACGCCGGAGTGGTAGACGAGCCACCACGTCACGATGCCGAGCACGACCATGCCCGCGATGACCCAGGCCTGACCGGGACGCCCGGGGCGCAGGGCCTTGCCGAGCAGCCAGAAGAGTGCGAGCACGACGACGGCCCCGGCGAGTGCGAGGAAGTTCGTGTCGTGGGCGAACACCACGGCGATGATGATGATCGCGATGAGGTCGTCGAGCACCGCCAGCGCCAGCAGGAACACTCGGAGCGTCGAGGGCAGGCCGCGTCCGAACATCGCGAGGACGCCGAGCGCGAAGGCGATGTCCGTCGCGGTCGGGATCGGCCAGCCGTGGCCGTACGGGGTCCCGGCGGTGACCGCGAGGTAGACGCCCGCGGGGACGAGGACGCCGCCGACGGCCGCGATGGCGGGGATGACCGCCGTCTTCGGGTTGGACAGTTCGCCGGCGACCAGCTCGTGCTTGAGCTCGATCGCGACGAGCAGGAAGAACACCGCGAGCAGGCCGTCGCTGATCCAGTGCGACACGGACAGGTCGAGTCCGACGGCTCCCCACGGGGCGTGCACGTGCAGGAGGTGCTCGAGCCCGGGGCCGAGCGGCGAGTTCGCCACGACGAGGCCGAGGACGGCCGCGGTGAGCAACGCGATGGCGCTGAAACGGGGGGAACGGAAGAGTGCGGGCATGGAGCTCCGTCGGAGAGGGGTCGGGTGATGGTTCGTCGACCAGACTTCCCGACACGCCACGTACAGCATACCGGGTGGGCCCCGGCGGCGTCCACGGTGCGGTGCGTGGCACGATGACCGCATGACCGCCGTCTCGGACCTCGTCGCCGTCGTCGACCGCCTGCTCGACCCGGACGGAGGCTGCGTCTGGAACCGCGCGCAGACCCATGCGTCGCTGGCGCGTTACGCGGTGGAGGAGTCGTACGAGCTGGTCGACGCGATCGACTCCGGCGACGAGGTCGAACTCCGCGAGGAGCTCGGCGACGTGCTCTACCAGGTGGTGCTGCACGCCGGGCTCGCCGAGTCGTTCGACCTCGAGGACGTGGCCGCCGGGGCCCGCGACAAGATGGTGCGCCGACACCCGCACGTGTTCGGCGACGAGCGGGCGGACACCGTCGAGGACGTCGTGCGGGTCTGGCGCGCGGCCAAGGCGGCCGAGAAGTCCTCGCGGCGGAGCGTGTTCGACGGGGTCCCGCGGGCGATGCCCCCGATGGAACGGGCGGTCAAGCTGATGGAACGCCTGGAGGAACGGG
>NZ_BACZ01000612.1 GCF_000333375.1 Curtobacterium sp. B18 | reverse complement strand
GACGACACGGGGTGGATCGGGGCGACCGCGGCCAGCGTCGGCTGGGGGCCGGTGGCGTCGTGGGCGGCGGTGTCGGTGCCGTACGCCATGCCGACGATGCGCGCCCGGTACGCGGCGATGAGGTCGATGACATCGGCCATCGACTCGCGGACGATGTACTTGGCGCCGTCGACCATGATGAGCGTCGTGTCCGGCGTCTCCTGGATGCGCTCCACGAGATCGGGGTTGACAGCGAATCCGCTGCCGTTCAGTCGTGTGACGACGATCATGGCCCGTCCTGGTTCTCGATCGTCCCGCCGCCGTCCGTGGGGCGGGATGCTGCCCGTCCGTGGGCTGCACGGAGGACTATCGGCCCACACGTGTCGTGCGTTAGCGGCGTGTACCCCACTCCAGGAAGGTCTCAGCAACCGGGTGCATCCACGGCGGGGGTCTCGGCGGTAGTGCCCGTACGACGTCGACGACGACGTCGCCCGTACCGGCCCACCGGGCCAGAAGGAGACCTTCGATGCGCAAGACACTCGCCACCGGCCTGACCGCCGGCGTCCTGTTCGCAGCAGCAGCCGCGGTGATGCCCGCGACCGCGGCGACCGCCGCGTCCGGGGACGCCACCCTGTCCGTCCTGCACGCCGTGCCGGCCGTCACGGTCGACGTGTACCTCGACGGCAAGCGCGCCCTCGACGACTTCAAGCCGGGCACCCTCGCCGGACCGATGATGGTGCCGGCCGGCGCCCACAGCATCGCGATCACGGCATCCGACGCGACCGACGCGTCGAAGCCGATCATCGGACCGGTCGACGTCACGCTGCAGGCCGGTGCGAACTACACCGCCGTCGCCCACGACAAGACGGACGGCTCCCCCACGGCGACCCTGTTCACCAACGACACCTCGGCCACCCCGGCCGGGCAGGGACGCCTGATCGTCCGGCACGTCGCCGCCGCCCCGGCGGTGGACGTCCTGGCCGGCGGCAAGGCCGTCGTCAGCAACCTGTCGAACCCGGACGAGCAGGCGCTCGAGCTCCCCGCCGGCACCGTCTCGGCCTCGGTCGCGGCCACCGGCACGACCGACCCGGTGATCGGCCCGGCCGACGTCGCGGTCACCGCCGGCGCCGACACGATCGTGTACGCCTGGGGCAGCCTGGACGACAAGACCCTGGCGCTCGCCACGCAGACGATCTCGAACCTCGGTGGCACGCCGAACGGGGTCCCCGCGGGCAACGCCGGTCTCGTGGCCACGAACCGGGTCGACAGCGCACCGCTCATCGGCGGTGCCGCGGCCCTCGCGGCGGCCGTCGCCGTCGGTGCCGTCGTCCTCCGTCGCCGCCAGCTGGCGACGGCGGACCGCCGAGCGGACTCGGGACGCTGAACACCGCCCGAACGGCACGGACCACCGCGGCGACGCTCGTCGTCGCCGCGGTGGCCACGGCCCTCCTGACCGGGTGCTCGTCGGCCGGGTCCCCCTCCCCCGGCGGGCACCCCTCGCTCGTCCCCGCGGCACCCACGCCGGTGCCGTCCGCCTTCTCGACGGCGGTCCCGCAGCAGGCGGCCACCCTGCCGCCCGTCACGACCGCGGCGGCCCCCGACCGCATCACGGTCGACTGGGCGGGCGTCACCGCCCCGGTCCGTCCCGAGGGCGTCGACGAGCAGGGCGCCATGGCCCTGCCACCGGACCCGGCCACGGCCGGCTGGTACCGGTACGGCGCGGCCCCGTCCTCGACGGCGGGGGCCGTGGTGATCGCGGCCCACGTCGACGCGGTCGGGTACGGCGTCGGACCGTTCGCCCACCTGCGCGACGTCCCCGACGGCACGACCGTCACCCTCACCGACACGGACGGCGCCGACACGCGGTGGCGCATCACCTCCAAAGGCCTGCTCGAGAAGCGCGC
>NZ_BACZ01000613.1 GCF_000333375.1 Curtobacterium sp. B18 | reverse complement strand
GACCCGAGGACCGGCTGCCACGGAGTGCTGGGGTGTTCACGATCGGCACGCTACTCCCCCGACCGACGGCCGCATTACAGTGACGGTGTTGTCTTGATTCCTGCAAAAGAAAGGCCCAGCATGGACGTCGACGCCGATCTGCTCCGCGCCTCCGGCCTGCGGGTCACGACGCCACGGCTCGCCGTCCTGCGGGCGACCGCGACGATGCCGCACGCGACGGCCGACGACATCGTCACCGCGCTCACCGCCGAGTTGCCGACCACCAGTCACCAGGCGGTCTACGGCGTCCTCGCGGCGCTCACCGGCGTCGGGTTGGTGCGGCGGATCGAGCCGGCGGGCAGCCCCGCGCGGTACGAGCGGCGGACCGGTGACAACCACCACCACATCGTCTGCACGATGTGCGGTGCGATCGAGGACGTCGACTGCGCCGTCGGCCACGCGCCCTGCCTCACGCCGTCCGAGACCCACGGCTTCGCCGTCACCACGGCCGAGGTCACCTACTGGGGCATCTGCGAGCAGTGCGCCGCCGCCGAGCGCGACGACACCGGGGCCGTCCCGGCCTGACCGCAGACACCCCGACCCGGGGACGACCGCAGACACCCCGACCCGGGAACGATCCGCAGTCGTCCCCGCTCCCGGCACCGAACCGGGACCACGAGCAACCCGAGCACCCCTGACCGAACCAACCGTTCCACCCAAGGAGGAACCGTGTCCGACCAGAACACGACCGGCACCCCGTCCGGTACCCCCACCACCACGACCAACTCCGGCGCCCCCGTCTCGAGCGACGAGCACTCGATGGGCGTCGGGGCCGACGGCCCCCTCGCGCTGCACGACCACTACCTGGTCGAGAAGCTCGCCCAGTTCAACCGCGAGCGTGTGCCGGAGCGCGTCGTCCACGCCAAGGGCGGTGGCGCCTTCGGGACGTTCACCGTCACGCAGGACATCAGCGAGTACACACGCGCCGCGTTCCTGCAGCCGGGCAAGCAGACCGAGATGCTCGCGCGCTTCTCGTCGGTCGCCGGCGAGCAGGGCTCCCCGGACACCTGGCGCGACCCGCGCGGCTTCGCGCTGAAGTTCTACACCGAAGAGGGCAACTACGACCTCGTCGGCAACAACGCCCCCGTCTTCTTCATCC
>NZ_BACZ01000614.1 GCF_000333375.1 Curtobacterium sp. B18 | reverse complement strand
GGCACCCTCCCGAGTCGGGCGTCGAACATCGTTGGAGGCAACAGCCGTGCAGCAGGGACTGCGGCACGACTTGCGGCTACGCGACGGCCGCAAGCGTGATCTATGACGCCGTTTATCCGGGACCAGAATGGTCGCCGGTTAGCTTCGACGAGGCCGAGCGGCTGGAGACGGTCCACTATCGGCAAGCCGTCGAAGCGGCGCTGTTGGCCCGGCCGGTGCTGACAGATCGCGCCGAGCAGTTGAGGTTGATCTGATGCGACCCGTCGACCCGGCGGGCGGTGAGCCGCGCGAGATCACCCTGTTCGAGCAGTGGATGGGCATGACGCCCGATGAATGGGAAGCGCTCGGCGCGCCTGATGAAGAGCGAGATCGTGGTCCGCTGCCGGCTCTGCACGAACAACGATCGTGATGCGCTCGTCGAAGAGATGGCGGCCGGCGCTTGGGAAGCGGCCGGCTACGGCGATCGATGGGAGGATGCTCCCGCCACGTGGCACACGGCCTTTCGCCACCACGCTGATCTGATGCTTCGGGTGCTTGAGCGCGATCATGACCACTGAGACGCTCAGCCAGAAGCAGATCGCTTTTGAGGTCCGGTTCGCGCTCGGTCAGGCGGGGGCGACGCACTTCATCAACGCACACGCGAAGAGCCCGGAAGCCCGCCTGCGCGCGCTTGAGGCGCTAACGGCGATCGTTGCAGCCCGGTTCGAGGTGCTGACGGTG
>NZ_BACZ01000615.1 GCF_000333375.1 Curtobacterium sp. B18 | reverse complement strand
GCCGTCTCGTCCTCCGCGTCGCGCTCTCGCTCGGCGTCGTGCTGGCGCTCATGTGGGTGCTGCACCGGGTCAGCCGCAAGAAGCTCTCCGGTTCAGCCACCCGCGGGCGCCGCTCGGCCTCGGTCGAGGTCGTCGGGCGTCAGGGCATCGGCGGCAAGGCGAGCGTCGTCGTGGTCGACGTCGAGGGCGAGCGCCTCGTGCTCGGTGTCTCCGAGCACGGTGTCGCACTGCTCACCAGCGGGCAGGCGCCCGCGCCGGAACTCACCATCGTGACCGGACCCGTGACGCTGCCCGTGCGTCCGACCCCGTCGGCCGAGCGGTTCGGTCAGGAACTCGCGCAGCAGACGGCAGCCGCCCCGTCCCTCCCGTCCGACGCGGCGCAGCCGCTGCCCATGCGCCCCCGCAACCGTCGCGCGCAGCGTGCCGCACTGCCGACCGCCCAGCAGCTGCAGGGGTCGATCCTGTCCGCCGACACCTGGCGGCAGGCCGCCTCGGCGCTCCGGAACCGGCGGGCCGGGTGACCGCGGCGCGGACCGGACGTCTGATCGCCCTCCTGCTGCTGGGGGTGACGGTCGTGGCCGGCTTCCTCATGCTCACCGCCACCGGTGCCCACGCGGCCGGCGTCGTCCAGCCGACCGCTCCCGCCACGCCCACGGCGCCCGCGACCGGTGACTTCAGCGTCAGCGTGAACGGACCGGACGGCACCCCGTCGTCCGCCGTCGTCACGCTGATCGGGATCACGCTGCTGAGCGTCGCGCCCGCCCTGATGCTCATGATGACGTCGTTCACGAAGATCTTCGTCGTGCTCGCGATGACCCGGAACGCCCTGGCGCTGCAGTCCATCCCGCCGAACCAGGTGCTCGCCGGCCTCGCGCTGTTCCTGTCGCTGTTCGTCATGGCGCCCGTGCTCGGCCACATCAACGACGACGCCCTGCAGCCCTACCTCGCCGGGCACCTCGACTTCGCCCAGGCCGTCGAGATCGGGACGAAGCCGCTCCGGACCTTCATGCTGCACCAGACGCGCGAGGAGGACGTGGCGCTCATCACCCGTGCCGCCGGGCAGGACAACCCGAAGTCGATGGCCGACGTCCCGATGACGACGGTGATCCCCGCGTTCGTGATCTCCGAGCTCCGCAGCGCCTTCATCATCGGGTTCGTCATCTTCATCCCGTTCCTGGTGATCGACCTCGTCGTCTCGGCGGCGCTCATGTCGATGGGCATGATGATGCTCCCGCCGGTCATGATCTCGCTCCCGTTCAAGATCCTGCTGTTCGTCCTCGTCGACGGGTGGGGGCTCATCATCAAGTCCCTCATCGAGAGCTACCAGGTGGTGCACTGATGGACCAGCAGGCCGTCATCGACCTCACGCTGCAGGCGCTCCTGGTGTCGGCGAAGCTCGCCGCGCCCGTGCTCGTGACCTCGCTCGTCGTGGGCTTCGCGATCTCCCTGTTCCAGTCGGTCACGCAGATCCAGGAGGTCACGCTCTCCTTCGTGCCGAAGGCCGTCGCCGTCGCGATCGCGCTGGTCGTCTGCGGCAACTGGATGATCTCGGAGATGGTCGGGTTCACCCACGCCGCCTTCGACATGATCCCCAAGCTCCTGGGGTCCGGCTGATGGAGCTGTCGATCGATGCCGACCGCCTCGAGGCGACCATGCTCGCCGGCGTGCGCCTCGTCGCCTTCTTCGTGATCGCCCCGCCGTTCTCGTACCGTGCGTTCCCGGCGACGGTGAAGGTGATCCTCGGCATCGGGCTGGCGATCGGCGTCGCCCCGCGGGTCGCGGTCGGCTACGAGTCGCTCGCGACCGGGCCGTTCCTGCTCGCGCTCCTCACCCAGCTGCTCGTCGGGCTGGCCCTCGGCTTCCTGGTGTTCCTCGTGTTCGCCGCGGTGCAGTCGGCCGGCGCGCTCGTCGACCTGTTCGGCGGGTTCACGCTCGCGCAGGCGTACGACCCGCAGTCGCAGGTGAACGGCGCACAGTTCACGCGGCTGTTCCAGATGGCGGCGCTGGCGCTCCTGTTCGCCTCCGGCGGGTACCAGCTCATCGTCGCCGGGCTCGTGCGGTCCTTCGACGCGGTGCCGCTGACCGGCACGTTCGACCTCGGTGGCCTGGCGTCCGTGCTCGTCACCGCCCTGACCCAGATGTTCCTGTCGTCGCTGCAGATCGCCGGCCCGCTCGTGGTCGTGCTGTTCCTCGCCGACGTCGGGCTCGGGCTGCTCACCCGTGTGGCCCCGGCGCTCAACGCCTTCCAGATGGGCTTCCCGATCAAGATCGGCCTGACCGTCGTCTTCGCCGGGGCGCTCTTCATGGCCCTGCCGTCCGTCGTGTCGTCGCTCACCGGCGACGCGGTCGCCGCGATCACCGGACGGGGGTGACGACGTGTCCGACAGCGGGGAACGGTCCGAACAGGCCACCCAGAAGCGCATGCGCGAGGTCCACCAGAAGGGCCAGATCGGTCGCTCGCAGGACCTCGGCGCGTGGATCGGCATCGCCGTCGCGGCGCTCATGATGCCGTCCGCGATCGGCAACGCCGCCGCCGCGGGCTCGTCGCAGCTCCGGTCCGTGCAGCGCGTCATCGCCGACCCCACCATCGGCACGATGAACGCCGTCTTCCACGAGGCCCTCGCCTCGCTCGGCGGAACCCTCGGGCCGATGCTCGCCGTCGTCGCCGTCGCCGTGCTCGCCGCGGCCGTCGCGCAGGGCGGCGTGCACATCCGGAAGCTGACGCCGCAGCCCGAGCACTTCGACCCGATCCAGGGCCTGAAGCGGGTGTTCGGCACCCAGGCTCTCTGGAACGGGTGCAAGGCGCTCCTCAAGACGGCCGTCGTCGGCCTCGTCCTCTGGACGGCCGTGCAGGCGCTCGTCCCGGTCCTCATGACGAGCGGATCGCTCCCGCTGTCCGCGGTGCTGGACGCCGCAGCCGCCGGCACGGGCACGCTGCTGCGTGCCGCGATCGTCGCCGGGCTGGTCCTCGCCGCGCTCGACGTCTTTCGTCGTGATCCGCCGCAACCGCAAGCGCACGATGATGACCAAGCGCGAGGTCAAGGACGAGAACAAGCACGCCGAGGGCGACCCGCTCGTGAAGTCGCAGCGTCGGTCACGCCAGCTCGCGATGAGCCGGAACCGGATGGTGCAGGCGATCGGCACGGCGGACGTCGTCATGACCAACCCGACGCACTACGCCGTCGCCCTGTCGTACGAGCCGGGCAGGTCCGCGCCACGCGTCGTCGCGAAGGGCGCCGGACCGGTCGCCGCGATGATCCGCGACAAGGCGCTCGAGGCCCGGGTGCCGATCGTGCAGGACGTGCCGCTCACCCGGGCGCTGCACGCCGCGTGCGAGCTCGGGCAGGAGGTGCCGGTCGACCTCTACACGCCGGTCGCCCGCGTCCTGTCGTTCGTCATGGCCTTGAAGGCCAGGGGAGCGGCGGCCGGCACCCACGCCCCACCCCGGCCGACCACCCCGGACGAGGTCGCGACGGTCATCGACCCGGCCACCATCGGCGGCGACCTCCGGCCCCGGAAGCTCCGCACGCCACGACCCGATCCCGTCCCGTCCGCCACCGCCACCGAGGGAGTCCCCGCATGAACCGCACGGACCTGCCGAAGCTCGCCGTCCCGGTCTTCATCGTCGGCATCATCCTGCTGCTGATCCTGCCGGTGCCGTCGTTCCTGCTCGACTTCCTCATCATCTGCAACATCCTGCTGGCGCTGGTGATCCTGCTCACGACGCTGTTCGTGAAGAAGCCGCTCGACTTCTCGGTGTTCCCGTCGCTGCTGCTCGTCGCGACGCTGTTCCGGCTCGGCCTCAACGTCGCGTCGACCCGCCTCGTGCTCGGCGAGGGGTTCGCCGGCGACGTCATCCAGGCGTTCGGCCACGTCGCCGTCTCGGGGTCGATCATCATCGGCGCGGTGATCTTCCTGATCCTCGTCGTCATCCAGTTCGTCGTCGTGACGAAGGGTGCCGAACGCGTCGCCGAGGTCGGGGCGCGGTTCACCCTCGACGCGATGCCCGGCAAGCAGATGGCGATCGACGCGGACCTCAACGCCGGGCTCATCACCGACGCCCAGGCCAAGGAGCGCCGTGCCGCGGTCTCCGCCGAGGCCGACTTCTACGGCGCGATGGACGGTGCGTCGAAGTTCGTCAAGGGTGACGCGATCGCCGGCATCCTGATCATCGTCATCAACCTCGTCGGCGGCATCGCGATCGGCATGGTGCAGAACGGGCTGTCGATCACCGACGCCCTGTCGAAGTACGGCATCCTGACCATCGGCGACGGGCTCGTCACGCAGATCCCCGCGCTGCTCATGGCGGTGTCGACGGGCATGATCGTCACCCGCTCCGGTGCGGAGACCGAGATCGGCGCGTCCGCGACGACGCAGCTCACGCAGTCGCGGAACGCCCTCGCGATCGCGGGCGTCGCCGCGATCGCGATGGGGTTCATCCCGGGCATGCCGATCGTCCCGTTCCTCGTCATCGGTGCGACCCTGCTCGTCGTCGCGTGGCGCCTCGGGCAGACCGCGAAGCGCGAGGCGGTGGCACTCGCCCAGCAGGAGGCCGCCGCGTCCGCCGCCCCGAACGCCGACACCCCCGAGGACCTCATCGAGCAGATGCGCGTGCACGCCCTCGAGATCCTGCTCGCCCCCGACCTGGTCGACATGGTCTCCGGCGCCTCAGACGACCTGCTCGGCCGGGTGCGGGCGCTCCGCCGGAAGATCGCGATCGACATGGGGATCGTCGTGCCGCCGGTCCGCACCCGCGACAGCATCGAGCTCCCGCCGTCGACGTACGCCATCCGGATCGCGGGTGTCGAGGCCGGCCGGGGGACCGCTCCGTCGCGCAGCGTGCTCGCCCTGGGAGACCACCTCGAGGGACTCCCCGGTGAGACCACCGTCGAACCGGTCTTCGGGCTCGCCGGCAAGTGGGTGCCGGCCGAGCTCCGGCACGCCGCCGAGATGACCGGCGCGACCGTGATCGACCGCGTCTCCGTGCTCGTCACCCACCTGCAGGCGATCATCGGCGACAACGCCGCCAGGCTCCTCACCCGCGAGGACGTCAAGGTCCTCACCGAGGGGGTCAAGCAGGTCAACCCCGCGGCCGTCGAGGAGCTCGTCCCGGGGATGCTCTCGCTCGCCGAGCTCCAGCGGGTGCTGCAGGGACTCCTCGTCGAGCGGGTCCCGATCAACGACCTCGGCCGGATCT
>NZ_BACZ01000616.1 GCF_000333375.1 Curtobacterium sp. B18 | reverse complement strand
CCGCTCGCAGGACGGGGGTCGTTGACGTGGACATCGCGACGATCATCGGCATCCTCCTCGCCTTCGGCGCCCTGTTCGGCATGGTCGAGATGGAGCACGTCGAGCTGGCCGGCCTGTTCCTGCCCGCGCCGATGCTGCTCGTGTTCGGCGCGACGATCGGCTGTGGCATCGCCAGCACGACGCTCAAGGATGCCATCGCGAGCTTCAAGGCCGTCCCGAAGGCGTTCACGGGCAAGGTCACCCCGCCGCAGTCGGTCATCGACGACGTCGTCGGGTTGGCGGAGACCGCCCGCGCGAACGGCCTGCTCGCGCTCGAGCAGGAGGCCGACAAGCACGACGACCCCTTCATGAAGAAGGCGCTGCAGAACATCGCGGACGGCACCGACGGCGACGAGCTGCGGATCCTGCTCGAGGACGAGATCGAGTCGAACGCCGCACCGGTCCGGTCGGCCAGCTCGTTCTTCATGGGGCTCGGCGGGTTCGCCCCCACCGTCGGGATCATCGGCACGGTCGTGTCGCTCACCCACGTCCTCGCGAACCTCGGCAAGCCCGACGAGCTCGGTCCCCTCATCGCGAGTGCGTTCGTCGCGACGCTCTGGGGCCTGCTGACGGCGAACTTCCTGTGGCTGCCGATCGGCGGCAAGCTCCGCAAGCTCGCGCAGCTCGAGGCCGACCGCCAGACGCTGCTCATGGAGGGCCTCCTCGCCGTGCAGGCGGGCAGCCAGCCGCGTCTGCTCGGGGAACGTCTGACCGCGATGGTCCCGCCTGGCGCGCGTGGTGGCGAGGCCAAGGGCGGCAAGGGGAAGTCCGGCAAGGGCAGCGACGCGGGCGCCGACGACCAGCAGCTGGCGGCCTGACCGTGAGCGCGAACCCCCGCGGCCGCGGTCGCGGCCGCTCGAAGAAGTCCCACGACGAGGCCGAGCACCCCGACGAGCGCTGGATGGCGTCCTACATGGACATGATCACCGTGCTGATGTGCATGTTCCTCGTGCTCTTCGCGATGTCGACGGTCGACCAGCAGAAGTACATCCAGCTGAAGAACTCGCTCGCCACGGGCTTCGGCGAGGTCAAGTCGCAGAAGATCGACACCGCGTCCGGGACCGTCGTGACGAAGGACGAGGTGAAGGACGGCTCCGGCTACTCCGTCGACAAGTCGCAGGCGGACCACTCGACCGCGTCGTCCGGCACGAAGGACACGAACGTCGACCCGGCGTCCACCGTCGTCCCGAAGACCGCGACGAAGGCGGACGTCCAGGCGGCGCAGCAGGAGCTCGACGACCTGCAGGCGATCGAGCAGGCCATCAAGGCGAACCTCGCGAAGGCCGGGCAGACGTCGAACGTGCAGTTCACGGTCGATGCGCGCGGCCTCACCGTGCGGCTCGTCGGCAGCGAGACGTACTTCACCACGAACAGCGCCGACCTGTCCGACCAGGCGAAGCGGATCATGGACGCGATCGCCCCGGTGCTGAAGACGAGCGGCCACGACGTCAGCGTCGAGGGGCACGCCGACCAGCGGAACTCGACGGCACCGTACGCGACGAACTGGGAACTCAGCGCCGCCCGCGCGACCGGGGTGCTCCGTGACCTGGTGGAACGCGGCGGGATGCCGGCCGACCACGTCCAGAGCGTCGGGTTCGGGTCGAGTCGTCCGCTGGCGAAGGGCGGGACGGACGCCGACCTCACGCTGAACCGGCGGGTCGACATCGTGGTGCTCTCGAACCAGGACCAGGACGTCAGTGCCCTGATGCCGGCCCTGGCGAAGGCGCAGGACGGAGCACGGACCGGCTGAGCGAACGACCGCCCGCCCGCCCCCAGAACGAGGCACAGCCGCGGCACAGCACTGACGGGTCCGCCACAGCGGACCGATAGACGCACCCGTGACCGAGACCCTGCCAGCGCCCGAGGTGTACGACTTCGCGCGCCCGTCGACGCTCGCCCGCGAGCACGCCCGGGTCCTCGAGCTCGCCTTCGAGACCTTCGCGCGCCAGTGGGGCACCCAGCTGACGGCGAAGGTCCGCGCGGTGAGCCAGGTCACCTGCGAGCAGGTCCAGATGACGACGTACGACGAGTACGCCGCGTCCCTGCCCGCGCTCACGGGCATGGTCCTGCTGCCGATCGCGGACGTGGTGCCGAAGGGCGTCCTGCAGGTGCCCCTCGACGCCGCCCTCACCTGGGTCTCGCACGCGCTCGGCGCCTCGAAGCCGCTCCCGACACCGGACCGGACGTTCACCCCGATCGAGCAGGCGCTCGTCCGCAAGATCGTCGAGGACGCCCTCGACGACCTCCGCTACTCGTTCGGCGGGCTGCTCGCCCACGACGTCACCGCGGGCGGGTTCCAGTTCAACTCGCAGTTCGCCCAGGCCGCCCAGAAGGGCGACCTCATGATCGTCGCCTCGTTCACGATCCGCGTCGGGGAGCGCGTCGCCCCCGGCACCCTCGCGCTGCCGGCCGACGCGGTGCTGCCGCAGCTCGGCGAGACCGCCACGCACGTCTCACCGGCCGACGCCCGCGCCCTCGTCGACGCGCAGCTCGCCTCCGTCCCGGTGGGCGTCAGCCTGCGGTTCGCGCCCGCCACGGTCCTGCCGTCGCAGGTCCTCCGCCTGGCCGTCGGCGACGTCCTGCCGCTACCGCACCCGCAGCACCGTCCCCTCACCATCGCGGTCGACGGCGAGCCCGTCGGCACCGCCGCCGTCGGCGCGAACGGCTCGCGCCTCGCCGGCATCGTCGTCACCACCACATCGGAGCAGCCCGCATGACCGTCACGACCACCCTCCACACCCAGGCGGCCGAGGCACTCGCCGCGCAGCTCCCGACGGCCGCGCCGCTGACCGCGGTGGCCCAGCCAGGAGGCGCGACACCCGTCGCGCTCGAAGCGGCCGGTGACGCCGTGGTCGCGTCCTTCGTCGGCGGCCTGTCGGCCGACCTCGTCCTCGTGCTCACCGACCTCGAGGCCGTCGTCGCCGCCGGTGGCACCGACCACGGGATCGTCGACGTCACCGACGTGCTGCGGCCGTCGCTCGAGGCCGCCGCCGGTGTCCTCGGCGTCGGCGTCCTCGGCGACGCGCGGCGCGAGTCGGCCTCGGCGCTCCTCGCCGACCCGGACACGGTCGTCTTCGAGCTGACCGCCGGTGGCGTCCCCGGCGGCTGGTTCGCCCTGCGCGTCCGCGAGAACGGCACCGTGTCGGCGTCCGCCGTCCAGGCGCCGGTGCTCGGCATGCCCGCCGGGAACCTCGGCCGGATCAACAACGTCGAGATGACCCTGACGGTCGAGATCGGCCGCACCCGGATGTCCGTCCGCGACGTGCTCGGCA
>NZ_BACZ01000617.1 GCF_000333375.1 Curtobacterium sp. B18 | reverse complement strand
ACCGCGGTGTCGTCATCCCGAGCGTGACGTCGGACAGGTCCTGCGTCTGCAGCGTCCCGAGCGGCCCACGCGTCACGACCCGGAGTCCGGTCAGGTGCCCGCCGTGCGCCATGCTCACCGCCTGCATCTCGGCGACGACCCGGACGTCGTGGTGCGGTGCGATCACCGCGCCGTCCGCCCCGAGCACCCGGGCTCCCTCGATCACGTCCGCGGTGTTGCCGTAGATCGCACCCGTCCCGGAACCGCGGACCTTCTCCGCGAGGACGATGTGCACCGAGCGGATCCTGGCGTCCCACGTCGCGCTGACTCCCCGGAGCGTGACCGGACGGTCCATCGGGTTCCGGATCACGAACCCTGCGCTCATCCGGGTCTCGTCACGTCCGATCTCGTCGTCGGACCAGCCGCCGCACGAGCCGCTCGCACCGAGCGCGCGCAGCCGGTCCGGGGACGACGTGACGACCACGAGGCCGGCGAGCAGGACGAGTGCGGCGACGACGCACAGCGCGAGCACCGCG
>NZ_BACZ01000618.1 GCF_000333375.1 Curtobacterium sp. B18 | reverse complement strand
CCGCAATTCCGGCCGCGAAGTCGGCCGGGTGACGCTCTCGCTCGGCGTCGCCGGCCTGCTCGCCGACGACAGCGCCCAGACGCTGATCGACCGCGCCGACGCCGCGCTCTACGACGCCAAGGCCGACGGCCGCGACCGCGTGGTCTGTTGGAAGGCGGCGGCGTAAAAATCGTCGCGAGCGCGATCCGCCGCGCCATTCCGGCTTGACGCCCCTCACCCCCGATTTTGTATGACAACGGCTCCACGCAGGAGTTTTCGGTGCTGGTGTTTCTTGCCGCGGCGCAGTTGGCCGCTTCCTCGACTGCGTCCGATACGCAATCCGAGCAGGATCGCG
>NZ_BACZ01000619.1 GCF_000333375.1 Curtobacterium sp. B18 | reverse complement strand
CGGCATCGGCATCGACGAGATCCTCGACGCGATCGTCGCGCGCATTCCGGCCCCCAAGGGCGACGCCGCGGCGCCGCTGAAAGCCATGCTGGTCGACAGCTGGTACGACCCCTATCTCGGCGTCGTCATCCTGATCCGCGTGATCGACGGCTCGATCAAAAAGGGCCAGCAGATCAAGTTCATGAACGCCGGCACCACCCATCTGGTGGACCGCGTCGGCTGCTTCCGCCCGAAGATCGAGCAGCTCGCCGACCTCGGCCCCGGCGAGATCGGCTTCATCACCGCGCAGATCAAGGAGGTCAGCCAGACCGCCGTCGGCGACACCATCACCGACGCGAAGAGGCCCGCCGTCGAGGCCCTTCCCGGCTTCAAGGAAGTGCAGCCGGTGGTGTTCTGCGGCCTCTTCCCGGTGGACGCCAACGACTTCGAGAAGCTGCGCGAATCGATCTCCAAGCTGCGCCTGAACGACGCCTCGTTCAGCTTCGAGATGGAGACATCGGCCGCGCTCGGCTTCGGCTTCCGCTGCGGCTTCCTCGGATTGCTCCACCTGGAGATCATCCAGGAGCGGCTCAGCCGCGAATACGACCTGGATCTCATCACCACCGCCCCCTCGGTGGTCTATCGCCTCCACCTCAGCCATTCCAAGACCGAGGAAGCCCAGACGATCGAGCTGCACAACCCGGCAGACATGCCCGATCCCAACCGAATCGAGAGCATCGAGGAGCCGTGGATCGAGGCGACGATCTACGTGCCCGACGAATATCTCGGCTCGATCCTGAAGCTCTGCCAGGATCGGCGCGGCATCCAGAAGGATCTGACCTATGTCGGCGGCCGCGCGCAGATGAAGTACGAGCTGCCGCTGAACGAGGTGGTGTTCGACTTCTACGACCGGCTGAAATCGATCTCGCGCGGCTACGCCAGCTTCGACTATCACCAGATCGGCCACCGCGAGGGCGATCTCGTGAAGATGAGCATCCTGGTGAACAACGAGCCGGTGGATGCGCTCAGCATGATCGTCCACCGCGGCACGGCGGAGGCGCGCGGGCGCGGCATGTGCGAGCGGCTGAAGGATCTGATCCCGCGCCATTTGTTCAAGATCCCGATCCAGGCGGCGATCGGCGGCAAGGTGATCGCCCGCGAGACGATCGCGGCGATGCGCAAGGACGTGACCGCGAAATGCTATGGCGGCGACGCGACGCGCAAGCGCAAGCTGCTGGAGAAGCAGAAGGAAGGCAAGAAGCGGATGCGGGAGTACGGAAGCGTGCAGATCCCGCAGGAGGCGTTCATCGCGGCGCTCAGGATGGGCGACGACGCCTGAGACTAGCGAGGAGTTTGCATGAGCAAACCCGCAGCTAGACGAAGATCAGCGTCGCGCCGGCCGGCGACCGGCCGGACTTGCCTCCGGCCGTGTCAACCGACGACGCGGCTTTGCCGCGGCGGCCTATAAATGGCGTTGCTATACTGATCGTTACGGCTTAGTGATGACGAATATTCTTGATGTCCGGCGTCGATCGGAAGCGCTTTGGGAAAGCCAACTTGGACGTGGGACCCTATCAAGGCCGCGTTGAACAAGCAGAAGCATTCCGTTTCTTTCGAATTGACCGTTCTGATATTTTTAGACCCTCTACACGTGTCGCAGGTCGATCCGCACCCATCGGACGACAGGTGGCGGACCCTAGGGTCTGTCGGTGGCGTTCTGCTGTTTGTGTGCAT
>NZ_BACZ01000620.1 GCF_000333375.1 Curtobacterium sp. B18 | reverse complement strand
GACGACGGCCTGCTGGTCGTCGATCCACTCCTGCGCGAACATCGGGGACCGCTCGTCCTCGTACACGTCGGAGCTCTCGCCGGTGCCCCGGCGGTCGACGCGGACCACGCGGGCACCGTCCCGCGCCAGCGTCCGGGCGAGGGCGACCTGGTAGTCGGTGGCGCCGACGTGGTGCTCGGCGGCACCGTTGTGCAGGACGACGACCGGGGCGTCCTCGTGCTGTCCGGACGCGACGGTCTCGACGGCGAAGAGCCGCTCCGGACCGATCCGGACGATGCGCTCGGAGGTGCGGGCGTCCACGTCGAGGACCTCGTCGAGCGTCGGCGGCACGGTCGGCACGGCGACGATCGGTGCCCAGGCGTCGATCCACGCCACGACGGTGTCGACGGCGGAACCGGGGATCCGGGCGACCATGCTCGTGCCGTCGAGGAGCTCGGCGCTCCCGGTGACCTCGGTCGTCGGCACCGGACCGAGGGCACGGGGGGCGCTGCTGCCCGGGCGGACGAGCGCCACGGTCGGGCCGGTGCGCGGCTGGAAGCTCAGCGCGCCGAGGGCGGTCGCCTCGGCCGGGTCGACGTCGATGCCGACGAGGCTCTCGAGCCCGTCGACGACGCGGGTGGCACCGATCGTGATGGTCGCCAGGGCGCGCTGCTTCCGGAGCCACGCGCGTCCCGAGGCCGGCGGGTCCCAGAGGACCAGGCCGTCGGTCGCTGCAGCGGCGGCCGCGGCGATCGGCGCGGCGGACGCGAGTCCGACGAAGGCCACATGGTCGACGCCGGTGGAACGCAGCAGCGCGGCGGCACGCTGCGCGGACCGCACCTGCGCGTCGGGGTCGTCGTCGGGGGCGGAGTCGCCACGTCCGGACGGGTCGTAGCGCACCGAGGCCACGCCACGCGCCTCCAGTCGGTCGGCCAGCAGGCGCAGCGTGCGGTACGCGATCACGCCCTCCTGGCCGAGCGGCGGGCAGAGCACGACCCCCGCTCGCGCGGCGGCCGGCAGTTGCACGGCGACGCGGAGCGCGGGTCGGCCCGACCAGCCGTGGTGGGTGCTCACAGGGCCAGGGCCGCGCGGACCGGAGCCGGCCACGCGTCGGGGTCCGTGCCGTGGGCGGCGAACAGGGCGATCGTGATGCGCTCGAGCCCGAACGCGACGCACGCGCTGTGGGCGACCTCGCCGTCGGCGGTCCGGATGCCGAAGGACGTGCCGAAGTGGTCCTCGTGCAGGTTCGCCGAGCTGATCGCGGTGGCCGGGTGCTCCGGTCCGTAGACGGGCGTGACGAACTCGAACTTGAGCGCCTGCTCGACCTGGTTGCGGGCGAGCATCTGCCCGACCCGCCCGAAGAACGGGTCGTTGGCCGGGACGACGTCGATCTCGAGCCCGAAGGACTCGAGCAGCGCGCGCATGCTCGGGATGCGGCCGTCGCGGTGCTCCTGCGCGGACGCGGGCGTCCCGATGTGCACGAACTCGTGCATGTGGAACGCCTGCAGCCGCATCGGGTCGAGGGACGGCTCGCGGCGGAACGAGTCGCCGACGATGTCGAAGAAGCGACCCTCCTGGGGGACCGTGTCGCCCACGAGCCCGTACACCGGGTGGCACACGGCGGGGGTGAGCATCAGGTCGGCCGGCTCGAGGAAGTCCTCCCACCGCTCGCCGCGCTCGCGTGCGGCGAGCAGCGCGCGGTGGGTCCGGTCGTCGCCGGTGAACCCGGAGATCGACGCGGCGAGGTCCGGGAACGACGCGATGTAGTCGGTGCGCTCGAACGCGGCGAGCGGCTCGACCGGCGGGAAGCGCAGGACGTCGGCACCGAGGTCCCGCTGGCTCGCCACGGCAGCGGCGTCGACCGCGGTGTACACGCGCTCGAAGACGCCCGTGCGGCCGTAGAGGCCGGGCGAGCCGAGGTCGATCAGGACACCGTCGTCGAGGAGTCGCGCACGCAGCGTCGCGCGGGCGGTGTCGAGGTCGGTGGCGGGCTCGGCCCGGGTGCTGGTGGGTTCGGTGATGGTCACAGGATTGCTCCGGTCATGAGTGCCAGTGCGGCGTCGTTCTGCAGGAGACGGTCGTTGCTCACCATGACGGCGGCCCCGTGCGAGTCTCGGAGGTGGCGGGCGATGCTGAGCTCCCCGCTGGCGGCGAACCCGGCGATGCCGACGATCCGCAGCGCCTTCGTGACGAGGTCGGTGACCTGTTCCGAGGCGTTGATCTTCAGGGCGTTCGCCGCGAGGGCGTACGCCGTCGACTCGAGCACCTCGGGGTCGTCCGCGACCTGGTCGAAGCGGTTCGCGGCGTGCCGCACGGCGTCGGCGAGCGACTGCAGGTCGACGAGGAGCTCGGCGAGCCGGAGCGCACCCGGCGGGGTCTGGCCCACGGCGGCTCGTGCCTGCTTGCGGACGGCGCGGCGGGCGCGGTCGGCGGCGTCCGCCGCGATCCCGAGCCACACCGACGCCCAGAGGACGTGCGACACGGGCAGGACCGTGCGGGCGGAGATCGTGGCGTAGTCGTCGCGGAGGATGCGGTCCTCGTGGGTCTCGGTGTCGAGCACCCAGCCGTTGCTGCAGGTGCCGCGGAGGCCGAGCGTGTCCCAGGTCGAGGTCTGCGTGAGGGTCGTCTCGTCGGGCAGGGCGATGACGAGCCGCTGGTCGGACGCCGGTGCGTCGAGGTCGCGCCGGGCGGTGACGAGGATCGCGTCGGCCTCGGTCGCGTAGGAGATGACCGGGGCGTCCTTGCGGAGCCGGATGCGTCCGGCCTGGTCGGGCTCGATGGCGCAGGTGCTCCGTCGGGCGTCGCCACCGATGCCGCGTTCCGTGGTGGACGAGGCGACGAGCGCGCCGTCGCGCACGGCCTCGATCATCGCGGTGACGCCGAGGGCGACCCCGCCGTGCCGCCAGAGCGCCATGGCCTGCCCGTGGTGCATCGCGAACACCATGGCGGTGGCGGCGCACGCGCGACCGAGTTCCGTCGCGATGACGGAGAGCTCGGCGAGGGTGGCGCCCTCACCACCGAGCTCCACCGGGACGGCGGCGGCGAGGAGGCCGTGCTCCTTCATCGCGGCGATCGCCTCGCGCGGGGGACGGGCGTCGCGGTCGACCTCGTCGGCGAACCGGGCGGCGATGTCGACGACGAGCGCGGTGCGGTCGGCGAACCGGTCCACCGGCGCGGCGGCGGCCCTGGCGGGTGCGGCGCTGGTCGGGCGCTCCTCGGTGATCACGCTGCCGACTCCGCTGCCGTGGCGATCGACTCGATGGTCGCGAACGTCGACCGGTGCAGCGCTGCGTCCGGGAACTCCACGTCGAGTTCGTTCTCGACCGCGAGCATGACGTTCACGGTGGCGTGGGACGTCAGTCCGAGGGCGTAGAGGTCGGCGATCGACGCCACGTCCATGGCGTCGACGACGAGCCGCCCGTGGTCGGCGAGAGCGCGCCGGACGGCCAGCTCGGTCGTCGGAGTGGCGAGTGCGACGGGGGTCGCTGCAGTGGTCGGGTCCTGGTGCATGCTTCGCACCATAGGGAGGACCGCGCCCCGGAAAGCCGCGTGCGGGTGCG